>NZ_LIRG01000307.1 GCF_001419695.1 Streptomyces prasinopilosus | reverse complement strand
CCGCCCCCCACACGCGGTGGAACGGCAACCAGCACACCCACCAGGACCGGCGAACCACGTGAGCTCCTCTTCCTCCATCCACGGCCTGCCGCACCCCCAGGTGCGGCGGGGAAACCGCGGCGCTCATCGACTGGTCCGTACCCCGCCGGCCCGCACATCCCCCCCTCGGCTGGACGCCGCGCAGCGCTCCGTGGTTGACCACGGGACCGGACCGATGCTCGTCCTCGCAGGCCCGGGCACCGGGAAGACGACCACCCTGGTCGAATCGGTGGCCGCGCGGATCGCCCGCGGAGGTGACCCCGAACGCATCCTCGTGCTGACGTTCAGCCGCAGGGCGGCGGTCGAGCTGCGCGACCGCATGGCCCTGCGCACGGGAGCCGCGCACGCGCCCCGGGCGACCACGTTCCACTCGCTGTGCTACGCCCTGATCCGCGCCCACCAGGACAGCGACCTCTTCGTCGAGCCGCTGCGGCTGCTGTCGGGCCCCGAGCAGGACGTCACCGTCCGCGAGCTGCTCGCGGGCCAGGTCGACCTGGAACGCCTCGGCCTGGCGCACGTGCGCTGGCCGGACGAACTGCGCGCCTGCCTGACCACCCGCGGCTTCGCCGACGAGGTCCGCGCGGTGCTCGCCCGCAGCCGCGAGCTGGGCCTCGGCCCGGATGCCCTGGAGGCCTTCGCCCGCCGCATCGGACGCCCCGACTGGCGTGCCGCGTCCGCCTTCCTCGCCGAGTACCTCGACGTCCTCGACCTGCAGGGCGTCCTCGACTACGCCGAACTGGTCCACCGCGCGGTGCTCCTCGCCCACCGCCCCGAGACCGCCCGACAGCTCGCCGCGCGCTACGACGCCGTCTACGTGGACGAGTACCAGGACACCGACCCGGCGCAGGTGCGGCTGCTGCAGGCACTGGCCGGCGGCGGCCGCACCCTGGTCGCCCTCGGCGACCCGGACCAGTCGATCTACGCCTTCCGGGGCGCGGACGTGAACGGCATCCTGGACTTCCCCGACGCCTTCCCCCGCACGGACGGCCGCCCGGCCCCGGTCGAGGTGCTGCGCGTCGCGCGCCGCTCCGGCGCGGCACTGCTGGCCGCCACCCGCCTGATCACCCAGCGCATGCCGCTGCCCCGCCTGCCCGCCGAGAAGGCCCGCGCCCACCGGGAGCTCGCCCCGGTACGGGACGGCGGCCGGACCGAGGTCTACACGTACCCGACCTCCGGCACGGAGCTGGACAACATCGCCGACATCCTGCGCAGGGCCCATCTGGAGGACGGCGTCGCCTGGAACGACATGGCCGTCCTGGTGCGGGCCGGCTCCCGCAGCCTTCCCGTCGTCCGCCGCGCCCTCGCCTCGGCGGGCGTTCCGGTGGACGTCGACGGCGACGACCTCCCCCTGCGCCACGAACCGGCGGTGGCCCCGCTGCTCACGGCCCTGCGAGCGGTGGCGACCGCGGAGGCGACCGACGGGCCGGAGCGGGAGCCGGAGAATCCTGGGCAGGAGCAGGAGCAGGAGCAGGAGCAGGAGCAGGAGCAGGAGCAGGAGCAGGAGCAGGAGCAGGAGCAGGAGCAGGAGCAGGAGCAGCGCCCCTGGCTCGACACCGAGACCGCGCTCACCCTGCTCACCTCCCCCCTCGCCGGCATGGACGCCGCCGACCTGCGCCGCCTCGGCCGGGCCCTGCGCGAGGAGGAGCGGGCAGCGGGCAACGTGCTGCCGCCGCCCTCGGACGAACTCCTCGCGCGGGCGCTGGCCGAACCCGAGCGGCTGGTCGTGCACGACCCCGCCTACGCGCGCGGAGCCCAGCGGCTCGGCGCGCTGCTGCGCACGGCACGCGAGCGCCTCGCGAACGGCGGGACCGCCGAGGAGGCGCTGTGGGACCTGTGGGACGGCACCCCCTGGCCCGCGCGGCTGGAACGCTCCGCCCACCGCGGCGGAGCGGCCGGACGCAACGCCGACCGGGACCTCGACGCGGTGTGCGCCCTGTTCGCGACCGCCGCCCGCGCGGAGGAACGCACCGGAGGCCGCGGCGCCCTGAACTTCCTGGAGGAGATCGACGCCGAGGACATCGCCGCGGACACCCTCACCCGTCGCGCCGTGCGCCCCGACGCCGTACGCCTGATGACCGCGCACCGGTCCAAGGGCCTGGAGTGGCGGCTGGTCGTCGTGGCCGGCGTCCAGGAGGGCCTGTGGCCCGACCTGCGCCGCCGGGGCTCCCTGCTGGAGGCCGACCGGATCGGCCGCGACGGGCTCGCCGAACCGCTCACCCCCGCCGCCCTCCTCGCCGAGGAGCGCCGCCTGTTCTACGTCGCCGCCACCCGCGCGCGCGAACGGCTCGTGGTGACGGCCGTGAAGGCCCCCGCCGACGACGGCGACCAGCCCTCCCGCTTCCTGACCGAACTCGGCGTCGAGCCCAAGGACGTCACCGGGCGCCCGCGCCGCCCCCTGTCCGTCGCCGCGCTCGTCGCCGAGCTGCGCGCGACCACCGTCGACCCGCGCGTCTCCGGCCCCCTCAGGGAGGCCGCGGCCCGCCGGCTGGCCCGGCTCGCCGCCCTCACCGACGAGGACGGCCGCCCCCTGGTGCCGTCCGCCCACCCGTACCGCTGGTGGGGGATGTACGAGCCCACCCGGAGCAAGGTGCCGCTGCGCAGCCGCGACCAGCCCGTCGTGCTCTCCGGCAGCGCCCTCGACCAGCTGGCCAACACCTGCGCCCTGCAGTGGTTCCTCGGCCGGGAGGTGAAGGCCGACGCCCCCGCGACCGCCGCCCAGGGCTTCGGCAACGTGGTGCACGTCCTCGCCGACGAGGTGGCCTCCGGGCGGACCCCGGCCGACCTCGACGTCCTCATGGAACGGCTCGACTCCGTGTGGAACGCGCTCGCCTTCGACGCGCCCTGGAAGTCCCAGCAGGAGAAGCGGAACGCGCGCGTGGCACTCGAACGCTTCCTCGAGTGGCACGTCATGGACCGCGCCGGCCGCACCCCGGTGGCCAGCGAGCACGACTTCGACGTCCGGCTCGAAGCCGGCGACTACGAGGTCCGCGTCCGCGGACAGATGGACCGCGTCGAGACCGACGGCGAGGGCCGCGCCTACGTCGTCGACTTCAAGACCGGCAAGCACGCCCCCAGCTCCGCCGAGGTGGCCCGCCACCCCCAGCTCGCCGTCTACCAGCTCGCCGTGCGGGAAGGCGCCGTCGACGAGGTGTTCGACGGGAAGCGGCCCGGGACGGGCGGCGCCGAACTGGTCCAGCTACGCCGGCCGGCCGCCCGACGGGACGGCGGGGAGACCCTGCCCAAGGTGCAGGCCCAGGAGCCGCTGGAGGGGGAGCGGGGGGAGTGGGTCGGCGACCTGCTGGCGACGGCCGCCGGGAAGGTCCTCGACGAACGCTTCACCCCGAGCGCCGGGCAGCACTGCACCCACTGCGCCTTCCGCGCCTCGTGCAGCGCCCGCCCCGAGGGCCGGCACGTGATCGAGTGACCCGGACGGCCCCGTCCCGCGCACGGGGACCCGGCGGGGCCGCCCCCGGTGCGGCGCGTCGGCGACCGGTGGCCGGCCCCGGCCGACCGCCGCTGACCGGCGTGACGTATCGCACCACCCGCGCCGACCTGCGCTTCTCCCTCCGAAGAGGGGTGGCGCGGCCCTTTGTGTCGGCGGTCGCGGCTAGCCTCTGCACGTGCCTGCACGCATCAGTGATCCCGAGCAGCTCAAGGAGCTCCTCGGGATCCCTTTCACCCCCGAGCAGACGGCCTGCATCATCGCGCCGCCCGCTCCCCAGGTGATCGTGGCCGGAGCGGGCTCCGGCAAGACGACGGTGATGGCGGCACGCGTGGTGTGGCTGGTCGGCACCGGCCAGGTCGCCCCGGAACAGGTGCTCGGCCTCACGTTCACCAACAAGGCCGCCGGCGAACTCGCCGAACGCGTCCGCAAGGCGCTGGTCAAGGCGGGCGTCACCGATCCGGACACCATCGACCCGGACAACCCGCCGGGCGAACCGGTGATCTCCACCTACCACGCCTTCGCGGGCCGCCTCCTGACCGACCACGGGCTGCGCATCGGCCTCGAACCGACCTCCCGCCTCCTCGCCGACGCCACCCGCTACCAGCTCGCCGCGCGGGTGCTGCGCGAGGCCCCCGGCCCCTACCCCGCCCTCACCCGTTCCTTCACCGACCTGGTCGGCGACCTCCTCACCCTCGACGGCGAACTCTCCGAGCACCTCGTACGGCCCGAGGAACTGCGCGGCCACGACACCGAGCTGCTGCGCGCCCTGGAGGACGCCAAGCTCACCAACGCCGACCTGCGCAAAGTGCCCGAAGCGGCCGCCGCACGGCGCGAACTCGCCGACCTCGTCCTGCGCTACCGGGCCGCCAAGCGCGACCGCGACCTGCTCGACTTCGGCGACCAGATCGCCCTGTCGGCCCGGCTCGCCGGGATCCCCGAGGTGGGCCGCCTCCTGCGCGAGGAGTTCCGCGTGGTCCTCCTCGACGAGTACCAGGACACCTCGGTCGCCCAGCGCGTCCTCCTCGCCGGCCTGTTCGGCGGCGGCACCGGCCACCCGGTCACCGCCGTCGGTGACCCCTGCCAGGCCATCTACGGCTGGCGCGGCGCCTCCGTCGCGAACCTGGACGACTTCCCCGAACACTTCGCCCGGGCCGACGGCGGACCCGCCACCCGCCAGTCGCTCAGCGAGAACCGCCGCAGCGGCGGCCGCCTGCTGGACCTCGCCAACGGGCTCGCCGAGCCGCTGCGCGCCATGCACGCGGGCGTGGAGGCCCTCCGCCCGGCCCCGGGCGCCGAACACGACGGCACCGTCCGCTGCGCCCTGCTGCCCACCCACGCCGAGGAACTCGACTGGCTCGCCGACTCCATCGCCCACCTCGTGAACACCGGCAGGGCGCCCGGTGAGATCGCCGTACTGTGCCGCACGGCGACGGACTTCGCCGAGATCCAGGGCGCCCTGGTGGCCCGGGACGTCCCCGTCGAGGTGGTCGGCCTGTCCGGACTGCTGCACCTGCCCGAGATCGCCGACCTGGTCGCCGTCTGCGAGGTCCTCCAGGACCCCGGCGCCAACGCCTCGCTCGTCCGTCTGCTGACCGGCCCCCGCTGGCGCATCGGCCCGCGCGACCTCGCCCTCCTCGGCCGCCGCGCCCGCCTGCTCGTGGCCCACGCGCGCGTGGACGGCGAGGACGACCCCGACCGCCGCCTCGCCGAAGCCGTCGAGGGCACCGACCCGTCCGAGGTGATCTCGCTCGCCGACGCCCTCGACACGTTCCTGGAGTCCCCGCTGGACGGCCGGGGGGACGACGACGGGCTGCCCTTCTCACCGGACGCGCGCGTGCGGTTCGCCCGGCTGGCCGCCGAACTGCGCGACCTGCGCCGCTCCCTGGCCGACCCGCTGATGGACGTCCTGCACCGCGTCCTCGCCGTCACCGGCCTGGAGATCGAACTGTCGGCGTCCCCGCACGCCCTGGCCGCCCGCCGCCGCGAGACCCTCTCCAACTTCCTCGACGTCGCCGCCTCCTTCGCCGCCGGGGACGCCGAGGCCGGCCTGCTCGCCTTCCTCGGCTTCCTGCGCACCGCCGCCCAGTACGAGAAGGGCCTCGACAACGCGCTGCCCGGCGGCGAGAACACCGTCAAGGTCCTCACCGCGCACAAGTCCAAGGGCCTGGAATGGGACGTCGTGGCCGTCCCCGGACTGGTCACCGGCACCTTCCCCAGCGGCCAGGGCCGCGAGAAGTGGACCGCGCAGGGCAAGGTCCTGCCGCACGGGCTGCGCGGCGACGCCGACACCCTGCCCGACGTCGGATCCTGGGACGCCCGGGGCCTGAAGGCCTTCCACGAGGCGATGAAGGACCACCAGCACACCGAGGAGCTCCGCCTCGGCTACGTCACCTTCACCCGCCCCCGCTCGCTGCTGCTCGGCTCCGGCCACTGGTGGGGGCCCTCCCAGAAGAAGCCGCGCGGGCCGTCCGCGTTCCTCCGGGCCCTCCACAACCACTGCGCCGCCGGGTACGGCGAGATCGAGGCATGGGCGGACGAGCCCGCCGAGGACGACGAGAACCCCGCCCTGCGGCGGGCGGCCCAGGACCAGGCGTGGCCCCTCCCCCTGGACGACGACGCCCTCGCCCGCCGCCGCGCCGCCGCCGACACCGTCCTGGCCCACCTCGAGGACCTCGCCGCTCACCCCGGCGACCCGTCCCCGGCCGTACACGCCGCGGACCCGTACGACGACCCGGACTGGCCCC
>NZ_LIRG01000306.1 GCF_001419695.1 Streptomyces prasinopilosus | reverse complement strand
CGGGACCGGGGGGAGTCGCGTGCGCGGGGCATCCCCGCCGGGTGCCGGCGGCACTCCGCTGAGCAGGATGGATACCGTTTGAGCGGCTGGGGGAAGGGGCCGACCGGCCCTTTCGGGGGCCGTCGGCGGAAAGGTTCGTGAAGTTCTTCACAAGGAAATTGCCCCGGTAGGTCGAAGAACTGGGTCCGGTTGACCCTTTCGGACCCCCTGGACCACTTTGAACATGTTCAGAAGGTGGGGGCGGCCGGTGGCCGGGTGGTCGCCCCTAGGGCCCCGCGAGAGGGCTCACAGCGTCACCGGAACCGAAGAGAGGCAGCTCACGCGGCATTGACAACGGGTCGCGCATGGTCGTGGTTCCCGATTCCCGGCATGGGCTTGATCACAAAAGCCGGGAAGTGTAACACGACCGCCGGGCAAGCTTGTGAAGGGGCGCACGAACGTGCCCCCTCGGGCGGGTGGATACTCGATGGCATGAGCACCACGGAGCGTCCCAGGATCCTCGTAGTAGGCGGTGGGTACGTAGGCCTGTACGCAGCTCGGCGCATCCAGAAGAAGATGCGTTACGGCGAGGCGACCGTCACCGTCGTCGACCCGCGGTCGTACATGACCTACCAGCCCTTCCTGCCCGAAGCCGCCGCCGGCAACATCTCCCCGCGGCACGTCGTCGTCCCCCTGCGACGCGTGCTCCCCAAGGCGGAGGTCCTCACCGGCCGGGTCACCACCATCGACCAGGACCGCAAGGTCGCCACGGTCGCGCCGCTCGTCGGCGAGGCCTACGAGCTGCCCTTCGACTACCTGATCATCGCGATGGGCGCGGTCTCCCGCACCTTCCCGATCCCCGGCCTCGCCGAGCAGGGCATCGGCATGAAGGGCATCGAGGAGGCCATCGGCCTGCGCAACCACGTCCTCGAGCAGCTCGACAAGGCCGACTCCACCACGGACGAGGAGATCCGCCGCAAGGCGCTCACCTTCGTCTTCGTCGGCGGCGGCTTCGCGGGTGCGGAGACCATCGGCGAGGTCGAGGACATGGCCCGGGACGCGGCCAAGTACTACAGGAACGTCTCCCGCGAGGACATGCGCTTCGTCCTCGTCGACGCCGCCGACAAGATCCTCCCCGAGGTGGGTCCCAAGCTCGGCAAGTACGGCAAGGAGCACCTCGAGAGCCGCGGTGTCGAGGTCTACCTCTCCACCTCCATGGACTCCTGCGTCGACGGCCACGTCGTGCTGAAGAACGGCCTCGAGGTCGACTCCAACACCATCGTGTGGACGGCCGGCGTCAAGCCGAACCCGGCGCTGGCCCGCTTCGGCCTCCCGCTGGGCCCGCGCGGCCACGTCGACACCCAGCCGACCCTCCAGGTCACCGGCACCGACTACATCTGGGCCGCGGGCGACAACGCCCAGGTGCCGGACCTCGTGGGCCGCAAGGCCGGCAACGAGAACGCCTGGTGCCCGCCGAACGCCCAGCACGCCCTGCGCCAGGCCAAGGTCCTCGGCGACAACGTGGTCTCCGGCATGCGGGGCTTCCCGCAGAAGGAGTACAGCCACGCCAACAAGGGCGCCGTGGCGGGCCTCGGCCTGCACAAGGGCGTCGCGATGATCGTCGTGGGCAAGGTGAAGATCAAGCTCAAGGGCCGGCTCGCCTGGTACATGCACCGTGGCTACCACGGTCTCGCGATGCCGACCTGGAACCGCAAGATCCGCGTCTTCGCCGACTGGACGCTCGCCGTGTTCCTCAAGCGCGAGGTCGTCTCGCTGGGCGCGATCCAGTCCCCGCGCGACGAGTTCTACGAGGCCGCGAAGCCGGCGCCGCTGCCCGCGGCCGCCAAGAAGGAGACGGCCGAGAAGGCCAACGCCTCCTGACGCCGGGCCGACCGACCGCCGGTCGCCCGGCCCGCAGGCCCCCGGGCCCGCACACGGCCGGGCGACCTCCGGTCCGCCCGATCCTCCGATCGCCCGATCCTCCGGTCCGTCCGGTCCGCGTCCCGTTCGGCGCTCCCGCGCCGGGCACCGGACTCCGGGCCACCGGCCGGGCCGTCCCCGGCTCCCGGAAGGGCCGCCCGCCATCCGTGGTGCGGGCGGCCCTTCCGGCGTTTCACCCCCTCGTGACGCGCGCCGAGGACCACGGCGCGCCCCTCAGGTGTTTACGTGGTGACGACATGCCGGGCCACGGCCCTCCCCGAGCCTGGGCCCGCGCCCCGGCGCCGTCCGGGCCGGGGACGCCCCATCGGAGGTGTACACCATGACAGACGCCGCCCCGCGGCTGAAGGACCTCGTCGAACAGCTGACGGGCACACCGCTCCCGCTGCGCGTCCGCGCCTGGGACGGATCGCAGGCCGGGCCGCCGGACGCCCCGGTCCTCGTCGTACGCAACCGCCGCGCCGTGCGCCACCTGCTGTGGAAACCGGGGGAACTCGGCCTCGCCCGCGCCTGGGTGTCCGGCGACCTGGACGTTGAGGGCGACCTGTACGCCGCCCTCGCCCTCGTCGCCGGCCTCCTCTGGGAGCGCGGCGAGGACGCCCCCACCCCCGCCCGGTCCCTGCGCGACCCCGAGACCCGGGCGGCCGTCCGCGGCCTCGTCGCGCTGGCCGGTCCGCCGCTGCCGCCCGGCCCGCCCCCGGAGGAGATCCGCAGGCCCCGTCGCGGCCTGCACACCAAGCGCAGCGACCGGCGCGCCATCAGCCACCACTACGACGTCGGCAACGACTTCTACGAACTCGTCCTCGGTCCGTCCATGGTGTACTCCTGCGCCTACTGGCCCGCCCCGCCCCCGCGGGCCACCCTCGAAGGGGCCCAGCACGACAAACTCGAACTCGTCTGCCGCAAGCTCGGCCTGACGCCCGGCCGGCGGCTGCTGGACGTCGGCTGCGGCTGGGGCTCCATGGCGGTCCACGCCGCCCGCGAGCACGGCGTGCGCGTCGTCGGCGTCACGCTCTCCCGGGAACAGGCCGCGTACGCCCGCAAGCGCGTCGCCGGCGAGGGGCTCACCGATCGGGTCGAGATCCGCGTCCAGGACTACCGTGACGTCACCGACGGCCCCTACGACGCGATCTCCTCGATCGGCATGGCCGAACACGTCGGCTCCCCGCGCTACCTGGAGTACGCCACCGCTCTGCACCGTCTCCTCGTGCCCGGCGGACGGCTGCTGAACCACCAGATCGCACGCCGCCCGCACCGGGACGAGAGGGACTACGAACTGAACCCGTTCATCGACGCCTACGTCTTCCCCGACGGCGAACTCGCCGCACTCGGCACCACCGTGTCCCTGCTGGAGCGGGCCGGCTTCGAGACGCGCGACGTCGAGTCGATCCGCGAGCACTACGCCCTCACCCTGCGCCGCTGGGTGGCGAACCTGGAGGCCGGCTGGGACCGGGCCGTCACGCTCGCCGGGCCGGGCCGGGCCCGCGTCTGGCGGCTGTACATGGCCGCCTCCGCGCTCGCCTTCGAACGCAACCGCCTCGGCGTCAACCAGATCCTGGCCGTGAAGCCCCCCGGGTCCGGCGCCTCCGGCCTGCCCCTGCGCGCCCGCACCTGGAACTGACCACCGCCGCCCCGCTCCCCGGCACGGCCGGGGCACGGCGCGGCAGGCACGGCGACGGGCCCCGCCCCGGTGACCGCCACCGGGACGGGGCCCGCGCCCCGCCCTTCCGCACCGCCGCGCCGCTACTCCGCCTTGATGGCCTGGAGCATGTTCAGCCGTGCCGCCCGCCGGGCGGGCCACAGGGCCGCGAGCACGCCCACGACGCCGGCCAGCAGCAGGAAGACCGCCATCCGGCCCCAGGGCAGGACCAGTTCGTACGTCGCCATCCTCGAGCCCACCAGTTCTCCGGCCGCCCAGCCGAAGAACACGCCCAGGCCGATGCCGAGCACCCCGCCGAACAGGGAGATCACCAGGGACTCCAGGCGGACCATCCGCTTGACGCCCCCGCGGTCCAGGCCGATCGCGCGGAGCATGCCGATCTCCTGGGAGCGCTCGAACACCGACATGGCCAGGGTGTTGACGACGCCGAGCACCGCGACGAGCACGGCCATCGCCAGCAGCCCGTAGACCATGTTCAGGATCAGCGTGAACATGGACGCCAGTTCGTTGGAGATGTCCTTCTTGTCCTGCACCTTGATGGCGGGGTTGGTGCCGAGGGCCTCCACCAGCCGGTCCTTCGCCGCGTCGGAGGCCCCGCCGGAGGTCTTCACCATGACCTGCATGTCGATCGGGTCCGGCTGGTGCGGGGCGAGGGCCGCGAGGTCGAGCATGATGCCGCGGAACATCTCGTTGCCCTCGTAGATCCCGGCGACCGTCAGCTCCTGCTTCCCGCCGTTCTCGTGGGTGAGGGTGAAGTCCGAGCCGACCTTCCAGCCGTGGTCCCCGGCCGTCCCGTGGTCGACGACGATCCGCGTGCCGGCCACCTCGAAGGCGCCGTCGCGGACCGGGAAGTCGGTCAGCTCGCCGATCGAGGAGCCGTCGACGCCGGTCAGGAACACCGTTTGCCCGTCGAAGCGGGCGGGCGCGTTGCGCAGCGGGCTGCTGGCGGTGACGCCGTCGGACCGCTCCAGCGTCCGTGCGACGTCCGGCGACAGCCAGTTGCCGTTCGCCATCGACACCACGTAGTCGGCCCTGATCGCGGAGGCGGCCATCTTGTCGATGGCGTTCTGCAGGCTGCCCGCCACCACCGTCATCCCGGTGATCAGGGTGAGCCCGATCATCAGCGCGGACGCGGTCGCGGCGGTACGGCGCGGGTTGCGCACCGCGTTCTGCCGGGCCAGCTTCCCGGGCGTCCCGAAGAAGCGCAGCACCGGCGCCGCGGCGGCGATCAGCGGACGGGACAACAGCGGGGTCAGGATGAACACGCCGATGATCAGCAGCACCGCGCCGAGGGCCATGGGGACCTGGCCGTCCGAGCCGTCCATCGTCGTGGCCGCGAGGACCACCGCGACGCCGGCGCCCGAGAAGAGCGCGCCCAGGGTGTTGCGCAGCACCAGCGACTTGGTGGTCGCACCGGCGTGCACGGAGTTCATCGCCGCCACCGGCGGGATCTTCGCGGCCCGGCGGCCGGGCAGCCACGCGGCGAGCATGGTGATCAGGACGCCGACCGCGAACGCCGTGGCGACGGTGCCGGGCGTGACCACCAGCGGGCCGGCGGGCACGGTCGCCTCGAACGTCCCCATCAGGGCCCGCAGTCCGGCCCCGATGCCGACACCGGTGAGCAGCCCGACCACGGCGGCGACGACGCCCAGGAGCAGCGCCTCGATCAGCACCGAGCGGTTGACCTGCTTGCGGGAGGAGCCGATGGCCCGCATCAGGCCGATCTCCCGGGTGCGCTGGGCGACCAGCATGGAGAACGTGTTGATGATCAGGAAGATGCCGACGAGGAACGCGATCCCGGCGAAGCCGAGCATCGCGTACTTCATGACGCTCATGAAGCCCTCGACGTCCTTCTGGCCGGCCTCCGCGCTCTCCTGCGCGGTCAGCACCTTGTAGTCGCCGCCCAGCGCGGCCGTGACGTCCTTCTTCAGCTGCGCGTCGCTGACGCCGTCGGCGGCCGTGGCGTTGACGTTGGTGAAGACGCCGCTCTCACCGATCAGGACCTGCTGGGCGGTCTTCGTGTCCAGGAAGAAGAGCGCGGCGCCGGGGTTGGTGACGGACCAGTCGGCGATGCCGGAGATCTTCGCGGTGTGCGTGCCGACCACGCTGATCACGCCGATCTCGTCACCGAGCTCCAGGCCGTGCTTGTCGGCGGTGTCGGCGTCGACCATGATCTGCTCGGGGCCCTCGGGCGCCGCACCGGAGGTGATCTCCATGGTGCGGGCGTCGTTGGCGGTCCAGTTGCCGACGATGGTCGGCCCGCCGCTGGTGGGCGAGAGGCTCTCCTTGTCGCCGTCGACGACGGTCAGCGAGGTCGAGTGCAGCGCCCCCTCCGCCGACTCCACCCCCTCCACGTCCCGCACGTCGGCGAGCACGGAGGCCGGTACGACCGGCGGCTTGCCGTTGTCGGAGGTCGTCTCGCCGCCGTCGGAGGCGTCCTTGGCGCTGACCGTGACGTCCGACGCGGTGGCCGCGAACAGCTTGTCGAACGTCGTGGACATCGTGTCCGTGAACACGAGGGTGCCGCACACGAACGCCACCGACAGCAGCACCGCCACCGCCGACAGCGCCATCCGCCCCTTGTGGGCGAGGAAGTTGCGCAGCGAGGTCTTCAGGACGGTCATGACGTGCGCCCCCGGGCGTCGAAGTCCTTCATGCGGTCCAGGACCTGCTCGGCCGTCGGCTGGTGCATCTCGTCGACGATGCGGCCGTCGGCGAGGTACAGCACCCGGTCCGCGTAGGAGGCGGCGACCGGGTCGTGCGTGACCATCACGATGGTCTGGCCCAGGTCGTCGACCGAGCGGCGCAGGAAGCCGAGGACCTCGGCACCCGCACGCGAGTCGAGGTTCCCGGTCGGCTCGTCACCGAAGATGATCTCCGGCCGGGCCGCCAGCGCCCGCGCCACCGCCACCCGCTGCTGCTGACCGCCGGAGAGCTGGGTGGGCCGGTGCTTCAGCCGCTCGGCCAGCCCCACGGTCTCCACCACCCGCTCCAGCCACGGCCGGTCCGGCTTGCGGCCGGCGATGTCCATGGGAAGCGTGATGTTCTCGAGGGCGTTGAGCGTCGGCAGCAGGTTGAACGCCTGGAAGATGAACCCGATCCGGTCCCGGCGCAGCCGCGTGAGCTTCTTGTCCTTCAGCCCGGTGATCTCGGTCTCGTCCAGGTAGATCTGCCCGCTGGTGACGGTGTCGAGCCCGGCCAGGCAGTGCATCAGCGTGGACTTGCCGGACCCCGAGGGGCCCATGATCGCGGTGAACCGGCCGCGGGCGATGTCCACGTCGACGTGGTCCAGGGCGACGACGCGGGTCTCACCGGACCCGTACGCCTTCACGACCTGCCGCGCCCGCGCGGCAACGGCCGTACGCCCACCGGTTCCTCCGTGCTTGGGAAGGGTCACAGCCGATGTCACGGTAAGTCTCCTATGTCGGTCAGCGGATGGGAAGGCGGTGCCGGGGCGACCGTCCTCGTGTCCGGCGGCCGTCTCGTGCGTGTTCGTTCGACGTGCTTCAGTCTGGCGGCGGGGAAGGCCGGGCGCCCTGGTGCCCGGCGCAGTCTTCTCCTGGGGAAAACCCCACCCCCGAAGGTGTGTTCCGCCGCCCCCCAGCGGCGTAAAGCCAGGTTAAGGACCGCCCCCGCCCCTTCTCGTCCTCCGTCGGTACGACCCCTCCCCGAGCCGTAGTACGGAGGTACCCCTAAGGGCTCTCCACCGTCAGGCGGAGCACTTCTCGGGGTCGCCTCGTCCCCGGGTCCCGGTCAGCCTGCACCCTTCCGCCGCGTGAGGGTCAAGCGCGGGGCCGGTCACCGCAGCCGGGGCGGGGCGTCCCCCCTCCCCCGCACCCGCGGAAATCCCGGTGCCCGGGGGACGGCCGTTCCCTACCCTTCGGGCATGGTGACCCTGGAACGCCTCCGCGCCGAGCACGCGCCCGCCCTGCTCGCCTTCGAACGCGACAACCGCGCCTACTTCGCCCGCTCGGTACCGGACCGGGGGGACGCCTACTTCACACCGGCCGGTTTCGCCGCCCGCCACGCGTCCCTCCTGGCCGAACAGGAGGCGGGCACCTGCCACTTCCACGTCGTCCTGGACGGGAGCGGGAACCTCGCGGGCCGGGTGAACCTGATCGACGCGGCGGAGGGTTCGGCGGAACTCGGCTACCGCGTGGGGGAACGCTCGGCCGGCCGGGGCGTGGCCACGGTGGCCGTCGCACGAGCCTGCCACCTGGCCCGGGCCCGCTACTCCCTCACGGTCCTCACCGCGGTCACCACCCTGGACAACCCGGCCTCGGCGGCCGTCCTCACCCGCAGCGCCTTCGTCCGCGTGGCGGACACCGTCGTCGACGGCCGCCCGGGAGCGAGCTACATCCGCCGCCTGCCCGCACCCTGACACGGCGTCACCCGCCGTTCCGCGGCCCCCGGCCCCTGACGCGCGTCCGGACCCCGGCACGCGGCTGCCCCCGGCATGCGGCCGGACCCCGGCACGCGGCTGCCCCCGGCATGCGGCCGGACTCCGGCGCGCGATCGGACCCCGGCATGCGGCCGGACTCCGGCGCGCGATCGGACCCCGGCATGCGGCCGGGCCCGGCCGGGACACAGGTGTCCGACCGGGCCCGGCTCCTCACCCTCCGCGGGAGCGTCCGCGTCAACGGCGGCGGGGGCCGCTCACAGCAGTCCGTCCCACATCTGCTCCAGCAGCACCGACCACCAGCTCTCCGGCGAACCGAGCGCCGCGGGGTCCAGCGCCGCCAGCTGCATCTGGAAGTCGACGGTCCAGCGGCCCGCCTGCTCCTGGTTCAGACCGAACCGCAGCCGCCACATCCGCCCCAGCAACGCCAGGCAGCGGGCGAACTCCGGCAGCCCCGTGTTCACGAACTGCGGCGGTACGGGCGCACCGCCCGGTCCCGCCTCCACCGGCACCGCGACGATGTTCGCCGTGCCGTACTGCACACAGACCGCCTTGCCGAAGTCGCTGCCCATGACGAGGTACGAGCCCGCGTCCGAGGCCGGCCGCACACCCCGTTCCGCGGCCAGCTCCGCCAGCGTCGGCACCGGACGCCCCGGCTGGGCCTGCGCCCAGAAGAACGGGCCCATGTCCAGAGGCAGTCCGGCGACCACCAGCGTGTGCGCCACGATCGGCGGCACGCCCTGCCGGGACACCGCCTGCTGCTCGAACCGGAACACCCCCGGCCCGAACGCCCCCGCCATCTCCTGCGCGACGGCCTCCGGCGGAACCGGCGGCGCCGGCTGCACCGGCGTCAGCGGCGCGCGCACCGGCGCCGGCCGGGCGGGCCCGTCCGCCACCTGATGCAGCTCACCCTGGTGGGCGAGCAGTTGCTGCATGCCCTGCTGACGGCTCGCCTGGTCGGTGCCGTACGGGGCGATGTTCGTGATCCGGGCCTGCGGCCACTGCTCCCGGATCATCCGCGCACAGTACGCGCCCGGAAGCTCGCACGACTCCAACTCGGTGTGCAGCTCCAGCACCTGGTCCGGCGGCACGTTCATCGCACGCAGTTCGTGGAAGATCTGCCACTCCGGGTGCGGCGTGCCCGGCGCCGAACGCCGGATCAGCTGCTGCTCGGACCCGTCCTGCGCGCGGTAGCGCAGCACGGCCTGGTACCCGGGGCCGACCGTCGGCTGCCCGGCCGGCTGCGGCGGGTAGCCGTACGCCGGCGGCCGGCCGGGGCCGGCGTGCCTCCGCCGCCGGCCGCGGGGCCGGACAGGACGGTCTCCGCGTGGTGCACGGTGCCCCGCCCGCCTCCCGGAGCACCCGGAGCACCGGGGGCACCGGGAGGCGGGCGGGGCACCGTGCACCACGCGGAGACCGTCCTGTCCGGCCCCGCGGCCGG
>NZ_LIRG01000305.1 GCF_001419695.1 Streptomyces prasinopilosus | reverse complement strand
AGGGCACCGGCGTCGGCGGCCGCATCCGCAAGCAGGACGTGGTCGCCGCGGCCGAGGCCGCGAAGGCCGCCCCGGCCGCCGCTCCCGCGCCGCAGGCGGCGCCGGCCGCCAAGCGGTCCCCGGTCCTCGAGGCCTCGCCGCTGCGCGGCCAGACCGTGAAGATGCCGCGGATCCGCAAGGTCATCGGCGACAACATGGTCAAGGCGCTGCGCGAGCAGGCGCAGCTGTCCTCGGTCGTCGAGGTCGACGTCACCCGTCTGATGAAGCTGCGCGCCCGCGCCAAGGACGCGTTCGCGGCGCGCGAGGGCGTCAAGCTCTCGCCGATGCCGTTCTACGTGAAGGCCGCCGCCCAGGCGCTGAAGGCCCACCCGGCCGTCAACGCCCGGATCAACGAGGCCGAGGGGACCATCACCTACTTCGACACCGAGCACATCGGTATCGCGGTGGACTCCGAGAAGGGCCTGATGACCCCGGTCATCAAGAACGCCGGTGACCTCAACATCGCCGGCATCTCCAAGGCCACGGCCGAGCTGGCGGGCAAGGTCCGGGCGAGCAAGATCACCCCGGACGAGCTGTCCGGCGGGACCTTCACCATCAGCAACACCGGTTCGCGCGGCGCGCTGTTCGACACGATCATCGTGCCGCCGGGCCAGGTCGCGATCCTCGGCATCGGTGCCACGGTCAAGCGTCCGGCCGTCATCGAGACGGAGGAGGGCACGGTCATCGGCGTCCGCGACATGACGTACCTGACGCTCTCCTACGACCACCGTCTGGTGGACGGCGCCGACGCGGCCCGTTACCTGAACTCGGTCAAGGCGATCCTGGAGGCGGGCGAGTTCGAGGTCGAGCTCGGCCTGTGACCCGCGGCCGCTGAGACCGGGTCGCCGACCCTGGTCACCGGTGCCCCCGTCCGGAAGTCTCCGGACGGGGGCACCGTCGTCTGTGCGGGGCACGGCCCCGCGGGGGTCCGGCGCCGGGTCCTGCGCCGGGCCCTGCGGGGCTCCGGCCGTGCGGCTCGTCCGGGACTCGCCGCATACGCCGCGGGACGTGCCGTATGCGCCGTGTAAGCCTCGTCTCACCTGCTCCAAAGCCCCCTGTGCGCCCCTCCCGCACGGTGGCACGGCCGTATTGTCTAAGGGTCAAACGCCCTCAAGGGTCCTGTCCGTCGTCCGTCCGCCGCCCCTCGACGGGGGCCCTTCGGGCGGCTGCCCCGGATTCACGCGTCCTGTTCAAGGAGCCCTCATGACCGCGCCCGTCGTCCACTCGCTGCGCGAGCAGATCCGCGAGCACATCCTGGAAGGGATCATCAGCGGGCGCTGGCAGCCGGGCGAGCGGATCGTGGAGCGGCGGATCGCGACGGAGCTGGAGGTCAGCCAGACACCGGTGCGGGAGGCGCTGCGCGAACTGGAGTCGCTGCGGCTGATCGAGTCGGCGCCCAACAAGGGCGTGCGGGTGCGGAACCTCTCGGCCACCGACCTGGAGGAGAGCTACCCGGTGCGGGCGGGGCTCGAGGCGATCGCCGCGGAACTGGCGGCGGAGCGGCTGGCGGAGGACTGCTCGGCGCTGGAGCCTCACGTCGCCGCGCTGTACGAGGCCGACCGCGTCGCCGACGGCACCGCCCAGGTGCGGCACACGGTCGCCTTCCACCGCGAACTGGTCCGCGCGGCCGGCAACTCGGTGCTGCTGCACACCTGGGAGGGGCTGGGCATCGAGGTCTTCACCGCCCTGTCCATCCGCTGGCTGGGCACCGTCCAGCAGTCCTACGCGGAGGAGCACCAGGACCTGGTGGCCGCGTTCCGCCGCCGCGACCCGCGGATCGCGGAGATCGTGAAGGCCCACGTGCTGGGGTGCGCGCCCCGGGCGTGAGCCCCGGGCGGGAGGCGCGTGAGCCCTGTACCGGGGGCGTGAACTCCGCACCGGGGGCGCGTGAGCCCCGTGCGGAAGGCGTGCGGGTCCGGTGCGGAGCACCCGCCGGGTCCCTGCCGCCACACCTGGGGAGACCCGCGCTCACCTGCGAAAACATCCCCCTTTTGGCGTCACTCGGTGCCACTTCCCCGGGCACCGCGTGCCGACTTTCTTGAAATCAAGAGATTTTCACCTGAACTCTTTGATCGATCATCGATCAGCAGGTTATTGTCACCGGCGGGGGCTCCACCAGAGCCCTCAGCCCTGTCCTGCCAAAGACCAAGGGCACCCCCGAACCCTTACCGATGAGGGAACCCCCTTCGACTGAGGAAGGCGGCGACATGACCGACCCCAAGGCCATCCAGCCGAGCGAGCTGGACCAGCTCCCGGACCGCGACCCCGAGGAGACCGCCGAATGGCAGGCCTCGCTCGACGCCGTCGCGAAGGCGGCCGGACCGCACCGGGCCGCGTACCTGATGCGCCGTACGCTGGAGCGCGCCGAGGGCGCCGGCATCGCACTGCCGCGGCTCCTCGAGACCGACTACGTCAACACCATCCCCACCGCCGCCGAGCCCGCCGTGGACGGCGACGAGGCGATGGAGTCCCGCATCACCGCGTGGAACCGCTGGAACGCGGCGGCGATGGTGAGCCGCGGCAGCAAGTACGGCGTCGGCGGCCACATCGCCACCTTCGCCTCCGCGGCCTGGCTCTACGAGACCGGCTTCAACCACTTCTTCCGTGGCAAGGAGGGTGACGGCTCCGGGGACCAGCTCTACATCCAGGGCCACGCCTCCCCCGGCATCTACGCCCGCGCCTTCCTCGACGGCAGGCTGACCGAGGCGCACCTCGACAACTTCCGCCGCGAGGCGGGCGGCGACGGACTGCCGTCCTACCCGCACCCGCGGCGCCTGCCCTGGCTGTGGGAGTTCCCCACGGTGTCGATGGGCCTGGGCCCGATCTCCGCGATCTACCAGGCGCGGTTCAACCGCTATCTGACCAGCCGCGGCATCAAGGACCTGTCGAACTCCCACGTGTGGGCGTTCCTCGGCGACGGCGAGATGGACGAGCCGGAGTCCACCACCGCGCTCACCCTCGCCTCCCGCGAGGGCCTGGACAACCTGACCTTCGTCGTCAACTGCAACCTGCAGCGGCTCGACGGCCCGGTCCGCGCCAACTTCAAGATCGTGCAGGAGCTGGAGGCCCAGTTCCGCGGCGCCGGCTGGAACGTGGTCAAGACCCTGTGGGGCACCGCCTGGGACGAGCTGTTCCGGCTGGACACCACCGGTGCGCTGGTCCGCCGCCTGCGCGAGGTGCCCGACGCGCAGGTCCAGACGTACCAGACCCGCGACGCCGCCTACATCCGCGAGGACTTCTTCGGCAAGGACCCGGCGCTCGTCGAGATGGCGAAGCTGCTGAGCGACGACAAGATCGTCGAGTGCTTCCAGTTCTCGCGCGGCGGCCACGAGGCCCGCAAGGTCTACGCCGCCTACCGCGCCGCGCTGGCCCACAAGGGCGCGCCGACCGTGATCCTGGCCCAGACGGTCAAGGGCCACACGCTCGGCGACGGCTTCGCGTCGAAGAACGCCAACCACCAGATGAAGAAGCTGTCGGCGGACGAGTTCAAGGCGATGCGCGACCGACTCGAACTGCCCATCAAGGACAGCGACTTCGTCGACGGCCAGGTCCCCTACGGCCACCCGGGCGCGGACTCCCCCGAGGTCCGCTACCTCCAGGAGCGGCGCGCGGCCCTCGGCGGTCCGGCCCCGGCCCGCCGCGTCCACCCGGTCGCGCCGCTGCCGGCCCCGGCCGAGAAGGCGTTCACCGCCTTCGACAAGGGCTCCGGCTCGCAGAACGTGGCCACCACCATGGCGTTCGTCCGCCTGGTCAAGGACCTGGTCCGCGACAAGGAGACCGGGAAGCGCTGGGTGCCGATCGTCCCCGACGAGGCGCGCACCTTCGGCATGGAGTCGCTCTTCCCCTCGCTCGGCATCTACTCGCCCAAGGGCCAGACGTACGAGCCGGTCGACCGCGACCAGCTGATGTACTACAAGGAGGCCACGAACGGGCAGATCCTCAACGAGGGGATCACCGAGGCCGGTTCCATGGCCGACTTCATCGCCGCCTCCACGTCGTACGCGACGCACGGCGAGCCGATGATCCCGTTCTACATCTTCTACTCGATGTTCGGCTGGCAGCGCACGGCCGACCAGATGTGGCAGCTCGGCGACCAGCTCGGCCGCGGTTTCCTCGTCGGCGCCACCGCCGGCCGCACCACGCTCACCGGTGAGGGCCTGCAGCACGCCGACGGCCACTCCCCCGTCATCGCGGCGACCAACCCGGCCGCGCTGAGCTACGACCCGGCCTTCGCGTACGAGATCGCCACCATCGTCAAGGACGGTCTGCGCCGGATGTACGGCGAGGCGGCCCCGGGCGAGGACCAGGACGTCTTCTACTACCTGACGGTCTACAACGAGCCGCTCCCGCAGCCGGCCAAGCCGTCGGCCGCCGGGATCGACGAGGGCATCCTCAAGGGCCTGTACCGCTTCAACACGGCGGAGTCGGCCGGGCTCGCCCCCGCGGCCGACGCCGCGCGGATCCAGCTGCTCGGCTCCGGCACGGCGATCCACTGGGCGCTGAAGGCGCAGCGGCTGCTCGCCGAGGAGTGGGGCGTGGCGGCCGACGTGTGGTCGGCGACGTCGTGGACCGAGCTGCGCCGGGACGCGCTGGAGGCCGACGCGGCGCTGCTGCGCGGCGAGGAGCGGGTGCCGTACGTGCGGCAGGCGCTCCAGGGTGCCGAGGGTCCGGTGCTGGCGGTGTCCGACTACATGCGCCAGGTCCCCGACCAGATCGCGCAGTGGGTCGAGCAGGACTACTCCTCGCTGGGCGCCGACGGCTTCGGCCTGTCGGAGACCCGTGAGGCGGCCCGCCGCCACTTCGGTGTCGACGCCGAGTCCATCGTCGTCGCGGCGCTGGCGCAGCTCGCCCGGCGCGGTGAGGTGCAGGTGACGGCCGTGAAGGAAGCGCGCGAGAGGTACGGCCTGTAACGGGTCGCGGACAAGCCGGTCCCACCGGCCGTGAGGACAGGAGGCCCCCGCTTCGAGCGGGGGCCTCCTGCTGCATCATGGGGCGCATGCGCGCTGCCCGGCTGATCAAGATGGTGCTGCTGCTCCAGTCCCGGCCCTCCATGACCGCCGCCGAGCTGGCGCGCGAGCTGGAGGTGTCGGAGCGGACCGTCACCCGGGACGCGCAGGCGCTGTCCGAGGCCGGGGTGCCGGTGTACGCGGACCGGGGGCGGGCCGGCGGCTACCGGCTGGTCGGCGGGTACCGGACCAGGCTGACGGGGCTGGCCCGCGGCGAGGCGGAGGCGCTGTTCCTGTCCGGGGTGCCGGGGGCGCTGCGCGAGATGGGGCTGGAGGACGCGGCCTCCGCGGCCCGGCTGAAGGTGTCGGCGGCGCTGCTGCCCTCCCTGCGGGACGCGCCGAGGACGGCGGCGCAGCGGTTCCACCTGGACGCCCCGGGCTGGTTCCGGGAGGCACCGGTGCCCGGGCTGCTGCCGGCCGTGGCGGACGCGGTGTGGGACGACCGCCGGGTCGTCGCGCGCTACCGGCGCGGGGACACCGAGGTGGAGCGGGAGCTGGAGCCGTACGGGCTCGTGCTCAAGGCGGGCGTCTGGTACCTGTGCGCGCGGGTTCCGGGGCGGGGG
>NZ_LIRG01000304.1 GCF_001419695.1 Streptomyces prasinopilosus | reverse complement strand
GGGCTGCCGGGACCGGACGGCGTTTCCTACGGAACCGTAACCTACGGCATCGTAAGTATGGCAGTGCGCGGCCCGGCGGCAAGAGCCCACGCACCTGCGCGTCCCGCCCGAGACCTATCCTTGGAACCGGTCGGACAGCGCGGTCCGCTCTGAACCACCCCCTTCCCGGACGACCCGGCCCGTATGCGGCGCCAGCCGCCCACGGGCGCCGTCCGGACCCCTCCAGACCAGCTTCCACACTGCAAGGAGCCGCACCTGTGAGCAGTGCCGACGACCAGACCGTGTCCACGGCGACCACGAGCAGCGAACTGCGGGCCGACATCCGCCGCCTGGGCGACCTCCTCGGAGAGACCCTCGTGCGCCAGGAGGGCCCCGAACTCCTCGACCTCGTCGAAAAGGTCCGCCGCCTCACCCGCGAGGACGGCGAGGCCGCGGCCGAACTGCTGCGCGGCACCGAACTCGAGACCGCCGCCAAGCTGGTCCGCGCCTTCTCCACCTACTTCCACCTGGCGAACGTCACCGAACAGGTGCACCGCGGCCGCGAACTGCGCGCCCGCCGCGCCACCGAGGGCGGACTGCTCTCCCGCACCGCCGACCGCCTCAAGGACGCCGACCCCGAGCACCTGCGCGACACCGTGCGCAACCTCAACGTCCGCCCGGTCTTCACCGCGCACCCCACCGAGGCCGCCCGCCGCTCCGTCCTCAACAAGCTGCGCCGCATCGCCGCCCTCCTCGACACCCCCGTCATCGAGAGCGACCGGCGCCGCCTCGACACCCGCCTCGCCGAGAACATCGACCTCGTCTGGCAGACCGACGAACTGCGCGTCGTACGCCCCGAACCCGCCGACGAGGCCCGCAACGCCGTCTACTACCTCGACGAACTGCACGCGGGCGCCGTCGGCGACGTCCTCGAGGACCTCACCGCCGAACTCGAACGCGTCGGCGTCACCCTCCCCGACGACACCCGTCCCCTCACCTTCGGCACCTGGATCGGCGGCGACCGCGACGGCAACCCCAACGTCACCCCCCAGGTCACCTGGGACGTCCTCATCCTCCAGCACGAACACGGCATCAACGACGCCCTGGAGATGATCGACGAACTCCGCGGATTCCTGTCCAACTCCATCCGCTACGCCGGCGCCACCGACGAACTCCTCGACTCCCTCAAGGCCGACCTCGACAACCTCCCCGAGATCAGCCCCCGCTACAAGCGCCTCAACGCCGAGGAGCCCTACCGGCTCAAGGCCACCTGCATCCGGCAGAAGCTCGAGAACACCAAGCAGCGCCTCGCCCAGGACACCCCCCACCAGAAGGGCCGCGACTACCTCGGCACCGGCGACCTCCTCGCCGACCTGCGGATCGTCCAGACCTCCCTGCGCGAGCACCGCGGCGCCCTCTTCGCCGACGGCCGCCTCGCCCGCACCATCCGCACCCTCGCCGCCTTCGGCCTCCAGCTCGCCACCATGGACGTGCGCGAACACGCCGACGCCCACCACCACGCCCTCGGCCAGCTGTTCGACCGGCTCGGTGAGGAATCCTGGCGCTACACCGACATGCCCCGCGACTACCGCACCAAGCTCCTCGCCAAGGAAC
>NZ_LIRG01000303.1 GCF_001419695.1 Streptomyces prasinopilosus | reverse complement strand
CCTCCCTCCTCGGGGCGGGCTACCTGCTGATGCGCCGCCCGGGACTGTTCTGGGCCGCCGGGGCGGTCACCTTCGCGCTGGTCTGGACGACGGCCGCGACCGCCGAGACCTGGAGCGAGGTGCTCCTGCTGCTGTGGTGGGCGGCGGCCGTGGCGCACGGGTGGCTGCTCGCCCGGCGCCGGCGGGGAGCGCCGCGGACGGNNCGGTGGTGCTGGGCGTGGCACTGCTGCGGTTCGACGCCCACGGCATCGAGGACGCCATCGCCCGGGCGCGCGCGGACGGCGACTGCGGTGCGGTGACGGAGGCCCAGGAACGGGTGGGGGCGGGGCACAGGATCGCCGCGGCCCCGATCGCCGCACGCGGCGACACGGCGGTCGACACCTGTGAGCGGCTGGAGACGGCGGAGGCCCGGCTGACCGCCGGACTGGAGGGCGACCAGGACGGCCTGGCCTCGGGCTTCCGCCTGCTGGCCTCGGTCCTGGAGGAGGACTCCCGCAACGACGCCACGGCCGGGGCCTCCCTGGACCGCTTCCTGGACGGGCTTCCCACCGACGACGCCTGCGAGACGGTCCGGATCACGGACTGGCTCGGCGACCGGGAGCCCGGGCCGGGCCGGCAGGTCCTGGACCGGTCCTCCGAGACCGCCGACCGGCTCGCTCCCGCCGCGCTGATGGGCTGCGGCGACGCCCTGATGGGCACGCGGGAGTGGGCGCAGGCGGAGTCCCGCTACCAGCGGCTGCTGGACGAGTACCCCGGCGACAGCCACGAGGACCGGGCCCGCAAGGCGCTCCGGAAGGCCGTGCTGGCCCTGCAGCTGGACGAGGTGCGGGAACTGGTGCGCGGGAACCGCTACTGCGAGGCGCCGGCGAAGTACGAGGGTGCCCCCGCCCGCCGCGCGGGCTCCGGCCGGGCCCTGTTCCTCGGGGACGGCGAGCACCCGGGCAAGCTCCCCGGCGCCTGGCGGACCACCGACGAGGCGAAGGCCGCACTGGTGGTGTGCGTGGGCCCACAGGACTTCGGAAGCGCCGTCCGCACCTGCCCCTACCGGAGCGAGACCAGCGGGCGGATCACCGACGTCACGTTCCACCGGATCTCGCTCCCGGTGAAGGTGTACGCGCTGTGCACCGGCAAGCGCGTGGCCGACCGCACGGTCCAGATCGGCGGCTCCACCTGCCCGTCGCTCTTCTTCACCTACGGCGTCATCCCCTCGGACAAGTACGTCACCCCCTCGAAGTCCGACATCCGCGACGCGTTCTCCTCCGTCCTCGGACGGTGACCCCCGGCCGCACGGCTGCTGGGCACCGGCGCCCTGCGGCCGGCGCCCGACGGACTGTCAGTGCCCGGTGCGAGACTGCCGGGCATGACGGAACCGAACCCGAAGGCGGACCTGGTCCGATACCTGCAGGACGCCAGGGAAGCCCTGGTGTGGAAACTCGAAGGACTCCCGGAGTACGACGTCCGCCGCCCGCTGACACCCACCGGCACCAACCTGCTGGGGCTGGTCAAGCACGCCGCCGGAGTGGAACTGGGCTACTTCGGCGACGTGTTCGGCCGACCGTTCTTCCGGCAGGATCCGCCGTCCTGGTGGTACACGCAGGACGCCGAACCCAACGCGGACATGTGGGCCACCGCGGACGAGTCGCGCGAGGAGATCGTCGCGCTCTACCACCGCGCGTGGGAGCACGCGGACAGCACGTTCGCGGCACTCGAGCTCGACGCCGTCGGCCACGTCCCGTGGTGGCCGAAGGAGCGGAGCGGGACCACGCTGCACCACCTCATGGTGCGCGTGATCGCCGACACCCACCGGCACGCCGGCCACGCGGACATCCTGCGGGAGCTCATCGACGGTGCCGTCGGCCGGGGGAAGGGAGCGAGTGACCTGCCGTCCGGTGACGCGGCCTGGTGGGAGGACCACCGGAACCGGCTGGAGCGGGCGGCGAGGGAGGCCGGCGACCGCTGACCGGCCGGGACGCGAGGTCCGGCGGAGCAGGGCGATCAGGGCCGCTTCGTCGGCCGCGCCCTCCGTGCGCTCTCCCAGCGCCTGATCGGCCTCGGCCGGCTGGTGCCCGTCGTCGGCGAGGCAGGCCGTCACCCGGCCGGGGACGCCCAGGGCGGGGGTCCACCGGCTGCCGTTCCAGCGGGCCGCGCCGGTGTACGCGCATCCGCCGTCGTCGCGGGCGTACGGACCCGTCAGCGCGGTCGGGCCCAGGGCGGCCGTCACGGCGTCGGGCGCCGGGAGTCCGTCGCGTTCGTCGTGGTCGACCAGGACGGGCACGGGGGAGTCGGTGCCGAGGTCCAGAACGAGAGAGCTTCCCCTTGACCGGGCCGGGCCGGGTCGGCGTGACGGCGGCGGCCCGCCCCGGACATTCCCGCCGCATCCTCCCTCATCCGTCCGCGCGGGCCGTCGCCCCGTCGCGGAGGCGCCGGTTCCTGACGGGCCGCCAACCGTGCGCAAGGTATGGACAGTTGTCGAGTGGCGTGTTGTCATTCCGCTGCACAGTGAATTTCCAACGTTGAAATAGTCTCCGGCCGTCACGGCGCCGGTGCCGTTCCGGGCCGGCGTGCTCGCGTTGGCCACCGGTGGACACCTGCCGCCGACAGGGCCGTTCACCTGACGCAGTCCGTTTCGTCCTGTCCCCAAGCCCCCTGCGCGAGGAAAGGTTCGATGACAAGACAACACACCCGCCCGAGGGCCCGGTGGTGGGCTCTGCTGGCCGCCGCGGCCCTGGTCCTGCCCACGAGCGCCGCGGTTCCCGCCGCGGCGGCCGCGGAACCCGCGAGCACCGGCACGGCCGCGCGCACCTCCGGTGCGGCAGCCGACGCCGCCGTCGGGCAGCACGGCCTGAAGGGCGAGTACTTCAGCATGTCCGCGCCGGGAGCCAGGGACTTCGCCGAACTCGGCGGCACCCTCCTGGAGCCGCAGATCAACTTCTCCGGCCTGACGAGCACCTTCGAGGAACTGACCGGGAGGACGGAGCACACCACCGCCCGCTGGACGGGGCAGATCGAGGCCCCGGAGACCGGCGACTACACGTTCCACGCCGTCGGCGACAACGGCTTCCGCCTCTTCATCGACGACAAGCCGGTCATCGACCACTGGGAACCGGACTGGGACCGGGAACAGACCAGCGAGCCGCTCAGGCTGGCCGCCGGTGAGAAGCACACCTTCCGGCTGGAGATGTTCCAGGACCTCGGCGGGTCGAACATGTTCCTGCGCTGGTCGAGCCCGACCACGCCCAAGCAGCTCGTCCCCGAGTCGGCGTTCACCCCGCCCGCCGGCTTCGAGGTCTTCCCGGTGGACCTGTCGGTCGCCGAGGACGGGAAGCGGCTGCGCGCCCGCTTCGAGGAACGGGTCGGGGGCCTCGACGAGGTCGCGGAGCACCTGAGGATCGAGGCCGACACGACCGCCATGCCGGTCGCGTCGGTGAAGGCCGCCCCCGGCGACCGCGCCTCCCTCCTCGTCACGCTCGCGAAGCCGGTCCAGAAGAACCAGCGGGTCCGGTTCACCTACGACGGCGACGGCGCACTGACGGCCGGCGGCAAGGCCGTGCCCCGGATCGTCCGCTACGCCGCGAACGCCTCCGGCCACCGGCTCACCACACCGTGGGGCGACAAGCTGGACAGGAAGAACCCGCTGCCGGAGCACCCCCGCCCGCAGCAGGTGCGCTCCCAGTGGAAGAACCTCAACGGGACCTGGCAGTTCAGCGGTGCGAAGGCGGGCGAGCAGCCGGTCTTCGGCAGGAACCTGGACGAGAGGATCACCGTGCCGTTCCCCGTCGAGTCCCAGCTGTCCGGGCTCGAACGGCACGAGGACCACATGTTCTACCGCAAGCTCGTCGAGGTGCCGAAGAACTGGAAGGTCGGCCGGGGCAAGCGGCTGAAGCTCCACTTCGGCGCCGTGGACTACCGGGCCCGCGTCTGGGTCAACGGCAGGAAGGTCGCTGAACACACCGGCGGGTACACCGCGTTCAGCGCCGACATCACCGACGCGCTCAAGGGCCGGGGCGCGCAGGAGGTCGTGGTCGCGGTCACCGACACCGGCGGCGCCGACCAGCCGACGGGCAAGCAGCACACCAGCCCCAGCGGCATCTTCTACACCCAGTCGTCCGGGATCTGGCAGACGGTCTGGATGGAACCCGTGGCCGACACCGCCATCGACGACGTCGTCACCACGCCCGACATCGACACCGGCACTCTGGCGGTGACCGTCGAGTCCGAGGGCGCCTCCCCGAAGGCGCGCGTGGAGGCCGTCGCCCGCGACGCCCGCGGCAAGGTCGTCGGCAAGGTGAGCGGACCCGCCAACCGCGGGCTCCGGCTCCCCGTGGCGAAGCAGCGCCTGTGGAGCCCCGACGACCCCTACCTCTACGACCTCGAGGTCAGGCTGACCGACGGCAGGTCGGCCGACAGGATCGACAGCTACTTCGGCATGCGCGAGGTGGGGATCGAGGAGGTCGGCGGCTACCGGAAGCTGGTGCTCAACGGAGAACCCGTCTTCTCCCTCGCCACCCTCGACCAGGGCTTCTGGCCCGACGGCCTCTACACCGCCCCCAGCGACGAGGCACTCGCCTTCGACCTCGAGGCGCACAAGAAGCTCGGCTTCAACGCCGTCCGCAAGCACATCAAGGCGGAGCCGGCACGCTGGTTCCACCACGCCGACCGGCTCGGCCTGCTGGTCTGGCAGGACTTCGTCTCCGGGAACATCACCAACGAGACCGGACAGAAGGCCTTCGTCGACCAGGGCCGCGAGATGATGCGCCAGCACCACAACGCGCCCTCGGTCATCGGCTGGATCGTCTTCAACGAGGGCTGGGGCGAGTGGAACCGCGAGGAGAGCGGCCGCATCGCCGAGTCCGTGAAGGCCGCCGACCCCTCCCGCGTCGTCAACGCCCACAGCGGTGTCAACTGCTGCAACTCCAAGGGCGACTCGGGCAAGGGCGACATCATCGACCACCACGACTACAACAACGACGACCCGCCGTTCCCCGACCACCGGGCGGCCATGGACGGCGAGCACGGCGGCTTCACCCTGCGGACCCCCGGCCACATGTGGCCGGGCACGCCGACGGTGATCTACAGCGGGGTCGCCGACAAGGAGGCGCTGACCCGCAAGTATGTGGAGAACACCGAGCGGTTCTACCTCGACCAGGCCGCCGCCGAACTCTCCGGTTCGGTGTACACGCAGATCACCGACCTGGAGAACGAGCTGAACGGCCTCTACACCTACGACCGCCGGCAGATCAAGGTCGACCCGGTCCGGGTGCGCGAGGCCAACCGCAAGGTGATCGCGGCCGGCGCCGCCGCGGGCGAGCGGGAGCAGCTGAAGGGCGGCGGCCACTGGACCCTCGACGAGGGCACCGGCACGACCGCGAAGGACGGCGGCCCCAACGACAGGCCCCTGACGCTCGCCGAGGGCACGGGCTGGACCCCCGGCGTCAGCGGCAGCGCGCTGGAGTTCGACGGGCGGGGGCAGCACGCCGAGACCGACGGCCCCGTGCTCGACACCACCGGCAGCTACTCCGTCGCCGGCTGGGTCAGGCTCGACTCGCTCCCCGGCAACTACGCCACCGCGATCAGTCAGGACGGGCGGCGCCAGGCCAGCCCGTTCTACCTGCAGTACGGGCAGGGCGCCTTCGCCTTCAGCACCCCCGACGGGAAGCGCGCCCGGCTGGAGACGAAGCCGGACACGGGCCGCTGGTACCACCTCGTCGGCGTCCGTGACGACGCGCGGGGCGAGATCGACCTCTACGTCGACGGCGAACTCGCGGCGACCTCCACCGCCGGCCCCGCCTACGTCGGCACCGGACCGCTCGCCGTAGGCCGCGCCCAGTGGAACGGCGGCGACACCGACTTCTGGGACGGCGCGGTGGACGAGGTCCACGCCTACGACAGGGCACTCACCGCGGAGGAGGTGAGCGCCCTGCACGACCGCGAGAAGCCGTAGGCGGACCGTCGGCGGGCACGGTGGGCCGTGCCCGCCGACGGTCGCGGCGGTGGGCGGAAGGGGCGGANNTCCGCCCCTTCCGCCCACCGGGGGGAGCACCACCCGGGCGGCGACGGCCCGAGGGGCCGCCGCCGCCCCTCACCCGGGGTGCCGCACACCGCTCACGGCGCCCAGGGTGCCGCCACGGTCCAGGTGGTGTCCTCCGTGAACAGGGCGGGGCTGTCCCAGGCGTGCGTACCGCCCGGGGTGGCCAGCCACAACCGGGCGTCGTAGTGGCGCAGGTACTGCCCGGGGAAGTTGTGGGCGGACAGCCGCACCGCCCCGTTCGCGCCGCGCACCGGGCAGAAGGTGGCGTCCGCCCGGAACAGGTCGCCGCTGCCGGACTCCTTGTACACGCGGTACTCGCGGTGGCGCAGGTACTCGCCGGGGTAGTTCCGCGACTCGAACGAGTAGCAGGAGCCGTCGGCGAGGCCGGGGACGATCCTCCAGGTGGCGTCGTTCTTCAGCAGCGCGCCGCTGCCGCCGTCCACGGCCTCGGTGAACACCGCGCCGTCCCGGTGCCGCACGTACCGGTTCGTCAGCCCCGGTGTCGTCACGCCGAGGGACCGGTACTGGCCGGCCGGCAGGGTGACGGGGGCCGACGGCGACCGGGACGCGTCGATCAGGGCGCGGTTGGCGGCCCTGACCCGCGCCTCGTCCACCTTCACGACCTGACGGTCGTAGGTGAGCAGGCCGTTGGCCTCGTTCTCCACGTCGGTGATCTCGGTGTAGACCGCGCCGGACAGGCCCCGCGGGAGCCGCACCTCGCGGATCGCGTCCAGCAGGCCGACGAACCGGTCGTTCAGGTGGGCCGCGTCCGGCTGGTCCTCGTAGCTGAAGCCGCCGCCGGGGTACCACTCGTGGCCGGGCACCTTCAGACCCAGTCCGCCGTACTCGCCGAGGACGGCCGCCCGGCCGGCGTCGGGCACCGTGGTGCCGGGACCGACGTAGACGTGGTGGTCGACGACGTCCCCGTTGCCGCCGTCCACGGAGCCGCAGCAGTTGACGCCGCTCATGTTGTTGACCAGGCGGGACGGGTCGTACGCCTTGACCTCGTTCGCGAGGCGGGCCTGGTCGTACTGGCCCCAGCCCTCGTTCTGGTTGACCCACATCACCACCGAGGGCGAGCTGCGGTGCTGGTCGATGACGCGGTCGTACTCGGCCTCCCACTGGGTGCGGGCGGCCGCGTCCGGTGTGCGCAGGTCCATGGACGGCATGTCCTGCCACACCAGCAGGCCGAGCCGGTCCGCGTGGTAGAACCAGCGTTGCGGCTCCACCTTGATGTGCTTGCGCACCATGTTGAAGCCGAGGTCCTTGTGTTTCTGCAGGTCGTACCGGAGGGCGGCGTCGCTGGGCGCGGTGTAGATGCCGTCCGGCCAGTAGCCCTGGTCCAGGGTGCCGGTCTGGAAGACGAACTCGCCGTTGAGGACGGGGCGCAGGACGCCGTCGACGCGGGCGACGCCGACGGAGCGCATCCCGGTGTAGCTGCCGACGGAGTCGGCCGTCGTGCCGCCGGAGAGCAGGTCCGCCCGTACGTCGTAGAGGAAGGGATCGTCCGGCGTCCACCGCCGTGCGGAGGGCACCGGCACGGTGAACTCGCCGCCGACGGGGCCGGTGGCGGTGCCCACCGCGCTGCCGCCGGCGGAGACCGTCACCCGGGCCTGGTGGCCGTTCGTCCCGGCGCCCCGGACCGTGACCTTGAGCCGGTTGTTCGCCAGGTCGGGAACCATGTCGAGGCGGGTGATGTGCGCGGGCGCCGTGGGTTCGAGCCACACCGTCTGCCAGATGCCGGACGCGGCGGTGTAGAAGATGCCGCCCCCCGGATGTGGTGTCACGTCGTTGATCCGCTGCTTGCCGACGGCCTGGCCGCCGGTCTGGGTCGGGTCCCACACGGAGACGACGACGGTGTTGGCGCCGGGGCCGAGCAGGTCGGTGATGTCGTAGGAGAACGCGTCGAAGCCGCCGCTGTGCGGTGCGCCGGCCTGCCGGTCGTTGACCCACACGGTGGTGCGCCAGTCACTGGCGCCGAAGTGGAGCTGCACGCGGCGGCCGTTCCAGCCGGCCGGCACGGTGAAGGTGCGCTTGTACCAGAGCTTGTCGTTCTGGGTGATCCGGCGCTGGATGCCGGACAGGGCGGACTCGGCCACGAACGGCACCCGGATCTGCTGGGGGAACGACGCCGGCCGGCCGGCTGGAACGGCCGCCGCGTGCAGCTCCACTTCGGCGCCAGTGACTGGCGCACCACCGTGTGGGTCAACGACCGGCAGGCCGGCGCACCGCACAGCGGCGGCTTCGACGCGTTCTCCTACGACATCACCGACCTGCTCGGCCCCGGCGCCAACACCGTCGTCGTCTCCGTGTGGGACCCGACCCAGACCGGCTGCCAGGCCGTCGGCAAGCAG
>NZ_LIRG01000302.1 GCF_001419695.1 Streptomyces prasinopilosus | reverse complement strand
GGGCAGCAGGGGGGCACGTGAGCGCGGACCTGATCGACCCGCAGAACATCCCGCAGTTCACCGGCGACCTGGAGCAACTGGGCACGGACCACATGCTCCTGACGGGTGAGGCCCTCGCCTTCCGCCAGTCGGGATCCGACGTGCACACCCGCTTCCAGGGGCTGTCGGCGTGCTACACGGCACCGGAGGCGGAGCAGTTGTTCGCCACGACCGCGCCGGTGGCGGCCAAGGCGGACGAGTTCGCCGACGACCTGGAGAAGGTCGCGGCGGCCCTCAGCGCGTACGAGACGGAGATCCAGCCGCTCGTGGCCAAGCTGAAGAGCCTCAAGCAGCGTGCGGAGGCCTTCCGGAGCCGGATAGCGGGGGACGACGACTGGCGCGAGGACGACGACAACGTCCAGCTCAACAACGACCTGGTGCACGACGTCAACGCCACCGCGGAGGCCTTCTGGCTGGCGGAGATCGCCTGCCACAACGCGATCACCGCGCTGGTGGGCGGCTCGACGCTGATCATCGAGGACGGCGCGGAGAAGCGCCTGGTCAAGCGCGGCACCAGCACCTACGGCTTCACCGCCGACCTGCTGGACCAGTCCGAGGAACTGCCCTGGGGCAGGACCGTGGAGAAGGAGAGGCACGGGCTCGACTGGCTGGGCCACCAGGTGTGGGAGTTCGGCAAGGGATTCGTCGTCGACGGCGTGTGGGGCACGATCCAGGGCCTCGGCACCCTCGTCGGCTTCGACGGCTGGGACGCGGCGGGCGAGGCCTGGAAAGGGCTCGGCAAGCTCGCGACCGGCGTGCTCGTCACCGCGGTGCCCGTCATCGGCGTCGCCTACTGGGCGATGCCCGAGGACAAGCTGCCCTCCTACCTGCGCGACTCCCGCAACGCGGTCAAGGAGACGGGCAAGGCGCTGGTCGCCTGGGACCAGTGGGGCGAGAACCCCGCACGGGCGAGCGGCGCGGTCACCTTCAACGTCCTGACGACAGTGTTCACCGGAGGCGCCGGGGCGGCGGCGAAGAGCGGCGCGGTGGCCCGCACGGTCGGCGCGCTCGGCAGGACGGCCCGGCTGGTCGACCCCATGACGTACCTGGGCAAGGCCGCGACGTTCGGCACGGTCAAGGTCGCCGACCTGTTCGCCGGCCTGCGGGGCGTGCACGCGGGCGCCTACACCGACATCCTCTCCGGCACGGGACGCGTCCAGCCCGACGGCAGCGTGGTCCGGGTCGCCGACGACACGCCGGTCATCCGCGACAACGTCGTGGAGTGGCCGGACGGCACCCGCCTCAACCTGGACGACGGCTCGGTCGTCCGCGCGGACGGGACGGCGGCCCCGGCGAAGGTGGAACTCTCGGCGGCGGACCGGGAACTGCTGGAGCGGAGCCTGCCGCGCGAGGAGGGCGCGCTGGTCGGGGCGGGCGACCGGGCGGGCGCGCACGCCGCCGGGGGCACGGCGGCCCACGCCGGCGGCGACGCGACGGGACGGGCCGGCGGGAACACGGCGCCGACCGCGCACGTCGGCGAGCATGCCGGGGCGCGCGGCACGGACACGGTGCCCGCACGTGACACGGGCGGGCACGCGGCGGGCGGCGACGGGCCCGCGGGCGGTGGCGGGACCGACGATGGCGCGATTCCCGCCCGGCACGGCGGGGCCGGCGGCGGTCACGCGGGCGGGGACGGCTCGGGCGGGTCGCCGTCCGGCAGCCGCGATCCGCTGGACGTCGAACGCGAGGTCATGCGCCGGCAGGTCGAACGGGCCAACAACGACCCCCAATGGTTCAAGGATCACTACCGGGAGAACGGATACCGGCGCGACACCACCGCAGAGGGCGGTTACGGCCAGGCCGTGCCCCAGATCACCGCCAACCCCTTCGCGCCGCCCAAATGGATCGCGGCCAGTGACATGCCTCCGGCGATCAAGGAAAGCTATGTGCGTCCGGATCCCATCGAGGGCAAGCCGGCGGATCTCCCCCGCACGACCCGGGACTACCTGGACGAACAGGCCGCCAAACGGGACACGGCGGTCAAGGCCGACAAGGCGGCGGAGGACGTCCTCAAGGACGCGGAGAAGGCCTACGCCGCCAACCCCACGGACGAACTGGCCGCCGCGAGGGATCTCGCCGACAAGACGCACTCACCACTCCACGGCGACGCCAACCGGCAGGCCGAACTGCTCGGCGAGCACGCTGCCGAGCGCCATGCGATACCGGAGCACTACGAGGGCGCGGTGCGCCTGGACGACGGGGCGTTCGGCAACAATCGATTCGACCAGGTGTACCGGACGACGGACGGCCGGTACGTCGTCGTCGAGGCGAAGGGGTCCACGACGGCCTCTCTCGGGGTACGCAAGGGGCACAGCAATCGACTGGTGACGCAGGGGACGAAGGAGTACTTTGAAACAATCTTGAAGGAAATGGAAAAGAGAGCTAACAGAAACGAAAGGAAGGGGATGAAATCCGGGGATGCGAATCTACTAAAATCAGCAGAGGCGGAACGCAAGCTAGCCGACGACCTAAATAAGGCACTCGAAAAAGAACAAGTAGACTACGTTCTCGTAAAAGCTAAGCCCGACGGCGCCAAGTACGCCGGATACGAAATGCTACAGTTCAATATAAAGAAATGAGGAAATTGCACGTGGTAGCGAATATTTCACGTCCCGAAATGGAGGGCAGCAACCCGATTCCGGACGCATTCCGCGAGAAATTGAACACTCGCACGCTTGCGAAGATCGAAAACCTTGAGAAGTACCCGGATAGTTTCGGGTTGACCTTCAGCAGCGCACTGAGTACAGCTAAGCTGCAGACCCTCGATGATCCCACTGCCGCCAAGTTGGAGACGTGGGAGGCTTGGGTGATGGCCATGCAGGTCGGGTCCGCCCTGTTCGCCTCGGCGACCGCTCCGGAGGGCTCCACCGTCGAGTGCATGATCGGCCATAAGATGCGGACGATCCCCGCCGTGGGGATCACACACTTCGTGGACGCCGGTACCTGGCTGGAAGCCTTCTGGCTGGCGGTCGTCTGCCGGGACCAGGCGCGGATGACACAGCTGTGCCAGGTGCCGATCGAGACACTGCGGGCCTCCGGCGCCGTGTTCGAGGAGTACATCTATCACTGGGTGGATGCACTCCAGACGTACTGGCTGGAGCGACCCGGGCTCGGGGACAAACTCGTCGCCGCGTTCGACGGAACCGACCCGGACCGGCTGCGGTTCCTCGACCGCGAGACGATGCTCAAGGTCCTGTATCCGCCGATCAACCTCTTCTACCGTTTCATCGGCCAGGACCCGGACCAGTTCAACGAAGCCCTGATCCAGGCACTCCAACTGCACAAGGAATACTGGAACGCCGACCCGGACCGTGAGGAATCCGGCGAGGGCGACATCCCCCTTGCGATTCTGGCCCTCACCTGCCTCGCCCATGACGCCGGGCGGCCCATCGAGGTCGAATCGGAGTACCTGCCCGAGCACCTACTCAAGCGCAGCTGGCTGGGCGAATTCCCGACCTGAGACAGATGACCGGCATGACCACTCAGGACGGGTGTGCACAAAAACCAGCCCTCTACCGGACGCATTACTCGTGATGTACCACTTGATGGTCCGCGGTAGTGATGCACCAGCCCACCTGCCCGTGATTCTCGCCAAGGTGTTCCGTATCACGCTGGAACAGGCGGACGTGTCGGCAGATTCAGAGTGGGAGGACCGGAACTGGGATGCTGTCGTCACATGCGAGTACGAGCGCCTGCGAGGTGACTTGAACTGGTCCCTGACCGTCTATGCAGCCAACGAGGTCGAGTATCGACCGTCAGAGAAGGAGCTGGCCTCGCTGGTGCCCAGCGCCTCTCCGCGTTGGTTTTTACTTCTTGGGATGCCGGGTTCCCGTGGATCCGGAGAGTAGCCCTACCGGACGGCGGCTTCACGCTGGCCCGGGTGCTGCAACCGGACGACGACAGCCCCGCTTACGTGGTCGACGCCACAGAATCGAGAATCCCGGATCTTCCGAATGTGCAGGATCTGCGCATGAACGATGAACTCGAGCCCTTCATGTTCACCTGTCTTCATACAGATACGGCTTATGACACCGCCGGCCTCTTCCATGACCACTGAACTCATCCGGCACGGTCTGCCGGTAGGTCATAATTCCGAAAAGTTCACCGAAAGGCTGAACAAACACCTACTCAAGGGAATCGATCGCCTCGAGGAGTCGACAGCCGTGATCGACTCGACATTCAGCGCTGCGATCATGAACGTCCGCGCCCGGTGCGTCATTGATCCTCAGGCCGCAGCAGTGGAGACCTGGGAAGCGGCGGTCAACGCGATGCAGCTGGGGTCTGCCCTGTTTGCCGTCACGGCCAAGGATGAGGGAACAATCGAATGCCGCATCAATGGGAAAGTGCGCACCCTTCAGGCGACCGGCCCGCTCTCGACGGCCCGCGCGGGAACCTGGCTGAACGCGTTCTGGCTCGCCGTCATCTGCCGTGAGCCCGAGCGCATGACGCAATTGTGCGAGGTACCCCTGGAGCGGCTCCGGGCACCGGAGGGGCAGTACGACGAGTACATCTACCACTGGGTCGACACCCTGCAGACGTACTGGCTGCGCCGGCCGGGGCTGGTCGAGAAGCTGACCGCCGCACTGCAGATGTCGGACCCGGCGGTCGCCCGCATCGCCCCGCGAGACCTGCTGCAGGGCGTCCTCCATCCACCGATCAACCTCTTCTACCACTTCGTACGCAGGGACGTGGAAGGCTTCAGCCTCGCACTGGAAGAAGCCCTGAAACTGCACCGCGCCTACTGGACCCTCACCGAGGAACGGGAGAAGGACATCGACGGCACCATCGCTCTTGGCCCCCTCGCCATCGCCTGCTGGGCGCACGACGGGCACCTGCCCATCGAGGTCGAGTCGGACTACCTGCCCCAGCACCTCCTCCAGCACGACTGGCTGGGCGAATTCCCCATGTGAGACAGGTGACCGGCAGACCGTTCATCCGCCCCCATACGGTGACGGCTGCGGGTCACCCCCCTGCTGGGAGGACAACGGCAACGGCGGGCCGTGGATGAGTAAGAGGGCTCCACACGTCATCGAGGAGTGACTGCGTCGGGTACAGGGAGGAAAGGTCCCCCCGCCCGGATGAGCTCGAAACCTTCATACGTATGGCGCTTGACACCGTGCAGAGCGTCGAAGACGCCCCCGGTGCCAACCAGATCTAGCGAGGTTCAGTGGCCACGAGTGTTCTGCGCCATGACTTCCGCACGGACAACGCGGCCGAGGCCATGGCGCCGCTCATCGATGGGACGCGCCGGGTTCTCGACCGACTGGAAAGGTCGGAGATGTCCCGCCATCGGGCGCTGAGCAGCACCCTGACCATGGCGAAATGGCGCTGCCTGACAGATCCCGAAGCGGCCCGACTTGAGACGTGGGAGGCCTGGGTCACCGCCATGCAGGTCGGCACCGCCCTGTTCGACTCTGCCACAGCCACCGAGGGGCCCGTACCGTGCCGCATCGGAAGCACGGGCGAGGTGAAGAACCTGCCTGCCACGGGGCCGACGCCTTACACGCATGCGGGGGCGTGGCTCACATCGGTTTATCTGGCGACGCTCTGCCGCGAGAACGATCGTCTCGATCGACTGATGCAGGTACCCGTGTCGTTCCTCCGTGCCTCTGTTCCCAAGGGCGCGGTTTTCGACGACCATGTCTACGACTGGGTCGAGGCTCTTCAGAGCTATTGGACCGGTCGGGCAACGGAGATGTGGGACAAACTGGTATCAGCGGTCAAAGGCACCGATCCCGAACGGGAAGGCGTCACTGACAAGGAAATGATGCTGAAGATTCTTTATCCGCCGCTCGAACTCTTCCATCGCTTCCAGCTGCGGGAAATCGATCAGTTCGACACTGCACTGGTTGACGCCGTCACCGGGCACAAGCAGTACTGGGCCGGCGACCCGGCGCGCGCCCTGAGCGGTGACGGCCTGGTGGCCCTCGCCCCCCTCGCGTTGGCCTGCATGGCTTACGACAACGAATTCCCGGTCGAAGTCGAGTCCGAGTACTTGCCCAAGCATCTGCTGAGGCGTTCATGGGTCGGCGAGTTCGAGACGTGATCCGCGTTCTCCGCGAGGCAGGCGGCCGCAGATCGTGACAGCTCAGGATGACGACAACCAGTTCCTCGATCCCATAGCCGTGCATCGACGGCGGCTGCGGACACGTTGCTCTTCGGTGTGCATCGGGAGTATGTGCGCGTGCCCGGTGTGCGCGGCGGGCTGCCCTACCCGGTCGGCGTTGCGGTCACGGTGATGCGACCAGACGCGCACCATACGGTCGAGCTCCGCGATGCACAGGTCGCACGCGTACGCGTCTCCCCTCGCGCCGGGCGTGGCCACGGAACCGACCCACAGCACGGCCACGCCCTCACGGCGGCGGTACAGCCCCGGCACGCGCCCATCACCCATGCGTTACCGTCGCCGGCTTGTGCGACCAGGGGCCACACGCCAAGCCGGGGGTGCTCGGCGGACGGGGCGGACATCACGCCGCCCCCGTCCGTTCGTAGCCGTCCGGCCGACTCCGCCGAGGCTTCATGACCGTGTGGTCACCGAAGGTGCGACGGTAGTGCCGACGGCCTCACCGTGCCGCCCCCTGACCGGGCCGGAGCGCGGAGGTGAGCGCACGGGTCGTGGCCACGTTGCAGCGCCCCAGGTCGATCAGCGCGAGCGGAGTGGACCCGGCGCACGAAGCGACATCGAGCCCGAGGGATGGCAATGTCACCGTTCCTAGTCAGTGAGCGGGAGTGAGTCCTGGACCCGTTCCCGCTCACTGCGGACGCCCCGAACGGTGTGAGGTGTCCTGGTCGCCCGCGTTCGTTCCGCGTCCGGTGGCACGGATCGGGTCCGTGGTCCGGGAAGGCGGCGGCGGGGTTCCTCACGCCCGCGGGTATCCAGTCCGGCCTGGACGGTCCGATGCCCGCAGCCATCACTCCGGTGGGTGCGGGGCGGTGCCGTCCGACGCCGGAGCGAATAGCCCTGGGCGCGTCGTGCGATGGCCACGGCGGCTGCGTCGTGGCGGCTGGTTTTGCGGGTGGTGCTGGTGAGGGGTTTCTGCCAGTGCTGGGCGCCCCACTTCGAGGTGTAGGCCGGATCCACGGCGATGACGGTGATGCCCGTCCGGTCGGCCATCGAGGTCAGGCGGGCGCGGAGCCGACCGGTGGGCAGACCGGCAATCAGCCGCCGGAACTGCCTGTTGCGGCCGTATTTCTCGCGGGTCTTCTCCGCGGTGAAGTCCAGGTCTTCGACCGCGATGGCCTTCACCCCGCAGGTGCGGGCCCAGTGCAGGAGCCGGGTCAGGGCGTGGCGTACCTGGGCGTCCCGGTACTGCGCGCTGCCGGTCAGGTCGTAGCAGAAGCGGCGTGGATTCCCGGTGGGGTTGCCGTGCACGTCGAGGTGCCAGGCGGCCAGGTGGTCGGCGTTGATGTCGACCCCGATCACCCCGTGCGCGAGCGCCGCCGCCAGAGGCACCGCCGGGGAGGCGGGCGTCTGCCAGGACGCGGTCACATACCAGCGTGCCCGGTCGACGTCGTAATGGATGCGGTAGGCGATCGCCTGGTTCGCCGCCACCCGGTCGGCCCACTCCTGCCCACGGTGCGCGAAGGCCGCCCGGCCGGTGAGGACATACCGGCCGTACGGAGCATTCGCCAGGCCGGCCAACGGGGCAGGCAGCCTAATGCTCACCTCACCGTCGGGGCTGATGCGGATCGTCTCGTTCCCGTAGCGCTTGCCGCTCTCCCCGTCCGCCCGCAGAAACCAGCGGGCCGCCTCCCAGCGTGCACGCCACTGCGCCTGGGTGAGTTGTGCGGCGGGCAGCTGGTGGCGCATCCGGGACAGGCGCTTGCCGCCGCGCACCACACGCACCCGCCCGGCCTGCCAGTCGGCGCGTTCCCGTGCCAGCCGGTCCTCCAGCACCCGCAGTCGGCGGGCCTTAGCATGCCACTCCCGCCGACTGCGATAACCCCCCGGGGCCTTCTTCGACCCCTTCGCACCGAGTGGCAGTGCCAGCCGATGCCGCAGAGTCTGGACCCCGGCCTGGAGGTTCTGGAGGTGGGCGAGCGCACCGCGGCGGGCCAGCGCCCACTGATCATGCGTCGCTTTGGTGATCGACCCCGCCCAGCGGGCCGAGGAGAGCGGGGTCAGGTCCCGCTTGCGCACCGCCCACGCCTGCGCATCATGCTCGAGGCCGTCGTGGCAGCGCGCCTTCAAATCGCGGCCGGCAAGCGCGCCCAGATGCGCGCCCACCCGCCGCAACACCTCCTCATCAGCCGCGGTGAGCCGCTTCAGCCGGGTCCGGATCGCCACCCCGGACGGGCCGGGGACGACAAACGGCGCCGCGAGCTTCCGCAGTTTTTTGTTCATCCCTGCACCCCGCCCCTTCAGTCCGGCCCGGAAAACCCGCTCACCCCATCCAACGAACACCCCGAGTGAAGGTCACGCATTCGGCGGGCGAACCCCCATTCCCCCTGCCGGCATGACAGCGCCCACTCCCGGCCGTGGCTGGGCCCGTCCGCGCTCACTCATCCACACCAGAACACACTCATGCTCAGCCAAACCTCTACAGCTCCCAACCCCCGCCGCCCGGAGCGCGTCGCGCAGGTCCTCACACGCCTGTTCCGCGTCTCCCACCTCAGAGAACCTCCCCTCTGCTGCGGGCGTTGGCCCTGGCCACCCGCTTCCACATCGGTTCCTCGGCCCGTTCACGGACGTTCAACGGCTGCACGTCGCCGGGCAGCGCCGTCCACTCCGTGCCGCCGTTCTCGGGGCGTAGCCATACGAACCCGTCCTGATGGTCCATGACGATCCCGCGCCTCTCCTGCCGTACGTCATGGGCGAGTTCACCGACCGGGAGCCGACCCGCGTCCAGTTCGGGGCGGCCTGGGCGGGGCGTCGTGCCGGTCGTCCTGCGTCCGCGGGAGGGTGCGTGGGCAGCCTCCTGCTGCTTCTCGCTGTTCACGCTCTCAGCGTCGCGGCGGACAAGGGTGGTCGGCCAGGGTGACGGTGTTCCGAACCGGGCTCCGGAACGGCTGCCACCTGGACGTTCTCACTTTTCGTACTCAAGCTGTCACCGGTAGCGATTACCGTCGGTGGATGCCCGTCCCCTCGGGAACACGGGACGGCATGCCGACACGACACACGGCAAGGGAGCACCGACCGCCATGACCCAGCCCTCCAGGGACCTCGAACCCGTCCACTCCGCCCGCGACCTCTACGGCGTCGAGCTGCGCCGTCAGCGCCGGCTCATCGGGCTGTCGCTGGACCGGATGTCGGACATCGTCAACTACAGCAAGACGCATCTGCACGGAGTGGAGACGGGAGAACGGCTCCCCCTGCCACCCCTCTCGGAGAAGTTGGATGTGGCTTTCGGGACGGGGGAATTGTTCCAGGGGTTGTGGGGGGCGGTGAAGCGGGAGTACACGCCTCGGCGGTTTGATCATTGCCTGGAGCTGGAGGCGAGGGCGGTGCGGATTCAGGAGTTCGGCGCGAGTCTCATTCCCGGCCTGCTCCAGACAGAGGCGTACATGCGCGCACTGTTCACCGCGGGGGAACCAGGGATGAACTCCCGGGAGATCGACGGTCTGGTGGCGGACCGCTTGGGCCGCCAGGAGATCCTGCGGCGGGACTGCCCGCCGGATTTCTGGTGGATCATCGGGGAAGCGGCGCTACGACAGGCCGTAGGTGGGCCAACGGTAATGAGTGGACAACTCGCGGCGCTGTTGCCACTGGTGAACACAGGCCATACCACCATCCAGGTAAGCCCGTTCGAGGCGGACGCGTGTGCCCTGATGAGCGGCACCCTCATCCTGCTGACCCTCCCGGACAACTCGATCACCATGTACCAGGAGGGTGCCGGGTACGGGGAAAGCATCGACGACAGGGAGGCCGTCACACGGCATGTGCGAGAGTACGATCTGAAAAAAGCCTGCGCCCTCTCGCCGCTGGAGTCCGCAGCGCTGATCGAGACGATGTTGGAGAAATACGAGCCATGCGAGTCACCCGGGACCTGAGCACCACCCGCTGGCGCAAGTCCTCCTACAGTGACGGCCAGCAGGGCGGAGCTTGCGTCGAAGTCTCCGACGACTTCCCTGACACCGTCCCCGTCCGCGACAGCAAGAACCTGACCGGCCCTGTCCTGATGCTGGGCGGGGCGGCCTGGCAGCCGTTCGTCACCGGTGTCAAGGACGGCTCCCTGTAGAGCGGTTATGAGAAACGGGCCCTGGTGATGTTCCAGGACCCGTTCCGGAACGAGGACTGCAGCGGACCGCTCAGCCCGTCATGGCCACCTCCGGCTTCGCCGACAGCCCTTCGACGGCGGCGGTCTCACAGTCCAGGAGGAATACCGGTGGGACGAGGACGGCCGACCGGCGAGAAGCCGGCGTCTCGATGACCGCTCGCAGGCGCCCTGAGCAGATTCCCGGCCGTCGGGCCGCGGCCGCGATGCGTCCTGGGGAGTGGCTCCGGGAGGATCGAGGTCGAGTCGGAGGACCTGCCCGGGAATCTGCTCAAGCGCAGCCGGCTCGGCGGATCCCCCATCTGACCCGATACGAGGTGAATGAGCAGCATGTCCGCCCAGGACTACGACAGCCAGCTTCTCGAATCCGTCTCCGTGCGGCGGCGGCGGTTGCGGGACGCCCTGTTGTTCGGGGCGCAGCGGCAACGGCGGGCCGTGGACGAGCGGGTGGGGAAGGTGATCGCCGGAATGGTGATCGCGGCCGTGCTCTGTGCCGGGTGCGTGGGGTGGTCGTTCGTGTCGCATCGGCTGATCGGACAGGGCAACGGCCCGTACTCCCCCGGCGTTTCCACGCCCCCTAGTAGTCCTACAAGCCGGTGATAGGTTCGCGAACGTGATGTCTACGGGGGCCTTGAGTACGGAAACGGCCGGGGGGCCGACGGTGTTGAGCCGGGTCACGCTCGTCGGTGAGCGGCGCCGCGTCGACCTGGTCCTCCCGGCGCGGGAGCCGGTCGGGCTGCTGCTGCCCGAGGTCATGCGGTTGCTGGACGACCGTGTGGAGGGGCGGCCCGCCGCGCGTCACCTCGTCACGGTGGACGGCTCCGCACTCGATCACGACAGCACGCTGGAGACGGCGGGCGTCCGCGACGGCGCCGTCCTGCGTCTCGTCCGCGCGGAGGACGCCCCGCCCGCTCCCGTCGTGCACGACGTCACCGACGAGGTGGCGGAGGATCTCGGTCATCGGGCATGGGTGTGGGGGCCGGCCGCGCAGCGGGTCACGGCGGGGGTCGCGAGCGTGGGCTGGGTGGTCGTCGCCGCGCTGTTCGCGCGGGCGCAGTACGACCGGTCGGTCGTCGCGGGCGCCCTGCTCGCCGCCGCCGGTGCGGCCGCGGTCGCGGGTGCGGTCCTGGGGCGGGTGCGCAGGCACGGGCTCGCCACGACTCTCCTGTGTGCCGGTGGCGCGCTCGGTGTGCTGGGCGTGTGGAGCCTGGTCGACGACCTCGGCGGGTCCTCTGCGGGCGTTCTGCGGCTCGCCGGAGTGGCCGCCGTGGGCGTGCTGGTCCTCGCCCTGCTCGGGCTGTTCACGCCGTTGGGGCGGGGCGGGCTCGTGGGCGCCGGCGCCGTGGCCCTGACCGCCGTGGGCTGGGAGGTCGTCGTCGCCGTGCAGTCCGGCGCAGGGACGGCGGAGGAGCAGGCGCGCGTCGGGGCCGTTCTCGGTGTCGTCTGCGTGGTGGTACTCGGTGTGCTGCCGCGGCTCGCACTGATGGCGTCCGGGCTCTCCGGGCTCGACGACCGCCGGGCCGGCGGGGTCTCCGTCAGCCGCCACCAGGTGTCCGTCGCCCTGGCCGCCGCCCACCGCGGGCTGGTGCTCGCCACGGTCACCCTGGCGGGGTCGGCCGCCGTGGCCGCCGTACTGGCGCTGCGGGATCCTTCCGTGTGGACGGTGCCGCTGGCCGCGGTCGTCG
>NZ_LIRG01000301.1 GCF_001419695.1 Streptomyces prasinopilosus | reverse complement strand
CGCGCCACCGCCGCCCCGTAGGTGTCCAGGAACGCGATGTCCGCGACCGGATCCCGGAGCGCGGCCAGCCGCAGCGCCTTCACCGCCGCCCACTCCCCGGCCCGCACGGAGCGGACCACGTACTCCCCGTAGGTTGTGCCGGCGGCTTCCCCGGAACGCGCAGTACCCGTACTCATACCGGCCACCGTAGTACCCGGGTACGACCCGCCTCACCTGGAATACCGCCCCGGTCCGACGCCCCGTGCCGCCCCGCGGACGAGCATCGGAGCATGATTACGGCACAGGAACTCACCAAACGCTACGGTGACCGGACCGTCGTCACCGACCTGTCCTTCACCGTCCGCCCCGGCACCGTCACCGGCTTCCTCGGACCGAACGGCTCCGGCAAGTCCACCACCCTGCGCATGATCCTCGGCCTGGTCGCCCCCACCCGCGGCCACGCCACCGTGTCCGGCCGCTCCTACGCCGCGCACCCCGCGCCCCTGACCGAGGTCGGCGCCCTGCTGGAGGCCCGCTCCGTCCACCCGGGCCGCACCGCCCGCCACCACCTCCGGGCCCTCGCCCACACCCACGGCATCCCCGGGAGCCGCGTCGAGCACGTCCTCGCCCGGACCGGCCTCACCGAGGTGGCCCACCGCCGGGTCAAGGGCTTCTCCCTCGGCATGGGCCAGCGCCTCGGCATCGCCGCCGCGCTGCTCGGCGACCCGGCCGCCCTCGTCCTCGACGAACCGGTCAACGGCCTCGACCCCGAGGGCGTCCTGTGGATCCGCACCCTGCTCAAGTCCCTCGCCGCGGAGGGCCGCACGATCCTCGTCTCCTCCCACCTGATGAGCGAGACGGCGCTGACGGCGGACCACCTGATCGTCATCGGGCGCGGCCGGCTCCTCGCCGACACCACCGTCGCCGACTTCGTCCGCCGGTCCGGCGCGGGCACCGTCAAGGTCGTCACCCCGGACGCCGCCGCCCTGGCCGGCCTCCTCACCGGCCCCGGCGTCACCCTCGCCACCGACGCCCCCGGCAGCCTCACCGTGCGGGGCGCGGACGCCGAACACATCGGCCGCACCGCCGCGGCCCACGGCATCCCCCTGTACGAACTCACCCCGAGCACGGCCTCCCTGGAAGAGGCGTTCATGCACCTCACCCACGACACGGTGGAGTACACCGCCACCGCGGAAGGAGCGGCGGCATGACCGCCACCACCACGGCCGCCGCCACCGGCACCCCCGCGTACCGGGTGACCGCGGCCCGCGTCCTGCGTTCCGAATGGCACAAACTGTGGACGCTCCGCTCCACCTGGATCAACCTCGCCGCCACCACCATCCTGACCCTCGGCATGGGCGCGGGCATCAGCGCCGCCTACGACGGCAGCGGCGAAGGCGGCCTCGACCCGGTCCTCTTCGTCCTCCTCGGCACCCAGTTCGCCACCGTCAACCTCGCCGTCCTCGGCATCCTCGCCACCGCCGGCGAGTACGCCACCGGCCAGATCCGCGCCACGATGACCGCGGTCCCCCGCCGCCTGCCCGTCCTGTGGTCCAAGGCCGCCGTGCTGGCCGCGGTCACCTTCGTCCTCAGCCTGTGGACGAACCTGCTGACCTTCCCGCTCGCCCAGTCCTTCCTCACCGGCACCGACCAGGCGGCCGCCCTCGGCGACCCGGGCGTCCTGCGCGGCCTGGCCGGCAACGCGGCCGGCCTCGCCCTGCTCACCGTCCTGGCCCTCGGGCTCGGCGCCGTCGCCCGCTCGGTCCCCCTCGCGGCCGGCGCCTACATCGGCCTCGTCATGATCGTCCCGGAGGTCCTGCGGATGCTCCCGTACGGCGTCGTCGACGACGCCGTGCGCTACTTCCCCTCCAAGGCCCTGGAGTCCCTCACCGCCGCTCAGCCCGGCCCGGACGCGGCCGCACCGGGCGCCGCGCTGCTCGCCCTGTCCCTGTGGGCGGCGGCCTCCCTCGCCGCGGCGGCGGTGACCCTGCGCCGCCGGGACGTCTGACCGCCGTGCCCCCGACGTGTTCCGGCCGACGGACGGATCCCCCACCATGAGTCCCGTGGCGAACGACGACCGGAAGACACCCGCGGCGCAACGGCCCGCGCGACGACCGAGGGAGCAACCGACGGGACGGCCGGCGGAACCCCTCACCCAGTACGTGCAACGCCTCACCCAGCGGACGCGCGCGTTCGACCGGCGCCACCCGCTGCTGTGGGACCTGCACTTCACCGGCTTCTGGGTGATGGCCGTCCTCATCGACTACGCCGGCGGCGGCTGGCGCAACGTCACCCACAACCCGGACGCCCCCGGGTGGCTCCTGCTCTCACTGAGCCTCGGCCTGTCCGTCCCCCTCCTGTGGCGCCGCACCCACCCCGCGGCGGTCCTGCTCGCCATGGCCCCGTTCGCCCTCGTCAACGCCTGGACCGGCACCGCCCTCCAGGCCGCCCTGCTGCAACTCGTCGCCGTCTACCACCTCGCCCTGCGCCTCCCGCTGCGCAACCTGGGGTGGGCGACCGCCCTCGTGCTCGCCCCCGTCGCGGTCTCCGCGGCCCGCCACGGGGAGGAGGGCGCCTGGAGCCAGCAGATCGGCTCGCAGCTGACGTCCGTCGTGGTGGTCGCCCTCATCGGCATCACGGTCCGCAGCCGCCAGAACCACACGGAGGCCCTGGAGGACCGCGCCCGCCGCCTCGAGATCGAACGCGACCAGCAGGCCCAGCTCGCCACCGCCGCCGAACGCGCCCGCATCGCCCGCGAGATGCACGACATCATCGGCCACAACCTCTCCGTCATCACCGGCCTGGCCGACGGCGGCAGGTACGCGGCCGGCAAGTCCCCGGAACGCGCCGCCCAGGCACTGGACGCCATCGGCACCACCAGCCGCCAGGCCCTGGGCGAACTCCGCCGCCTCCTGGACGTCCTGCGGGACGACGAGACGGCCCACCGTTCCGCCGAGCTGACCCCCCAGCCCACCCTCACCGACCTCGAGCAGCTCATCGACGGTGTCCGCGCCGCGGGCCTCCCCGTCCACAGCACGGTCGAGGGCCGGGCCGACCTCCCCGCCGGCCGCCAGCTCACCGTCTACCGCGTCATCCAGGAAGCCCTCACCAACACCCTCAAGCACGCCGGCCCGCACACCACCGCCGAGATCACCCTCGTCCACGGCGGCCGGGGCTCCGTCACCGCCACGATCACCGACACCGGCACGATCACCGGCGCCACCGGGAAGGACACCCCCGCCGACGGCCGCGGCCTCCCGGGAATGCGTGAGCGAACCGCCCTGTACGGCGGCACGCTCGAGGCCGGCCCGCGCCCCCACCCCGAACAGGGCTGGCGCGTCCACCTGCACCTCCCGGAGGAAACCCCGCAGTGACCACCGTCCTCGTCGCCGACGACCAGCCCCTCCAGCGCTTCGGCTTCCGCATGCTGCTGGAGAGCCAGGACGACATGACGGTCCTCGGCGAGGCGTCCGGCGGCGGCGAAGCCGTCCGCATGACGGCGGAACTGCGCCCCGACGTCGTCCTGATGGACATCCGCATGCCCGGCATGGACGGCATCGAGGCCACCCGTCACATCGTCGCCGCCGGCGACCGCACCCGCGTCCTCATCCTCACGACGTTCGACCTCGACGAGTACGCCTACGCGGGCCTCCGCGCCGGTGGCCACGGAGCGGATGCCGGAGAGGATTTCCTCCGGCTGGGCGTCCTTGACGAGGAAGCCGGCGGCACCGGTGCGGAGGCCCGCG
>NZ_LIRG01000300.1 GCF_001419695.1 Streptomyces prasinopilosus | reverse complement strand
CCAGCTCCCGCACCCGGCGCAGCGAACGGACCGCGCCCGCCGCGTCCCCGGCGACCGACTGGGCGTAGCCGAAGGCGGCCAGGGCGCGCGAGAGGTACATCTGGTCGCCGTCCACCTCGGCGTGGTCGGCGGCCTCCCGCGCCAGCGCCAGCGCCCGCTCCACGTCCCCGCCGGAAGCCTCCGCGAGCGAGGCGAGCATCGCCGAGGCGCCCTCCCCGATCCCGGAGTCCCGGGCCAGCCGCAGGCTCTCCCGGGCCAGGTCCAGGGCGCGGCCGCAGTGCCCGGAGCGCAGCTCCGTGTCGGCGAGGAAGCGCAGGAAGTGCACCTCGCTCTCGACCATGCCGCGCCGCCGCGCCTCCCGCAGCAGCCCGGTGATGCTCTTGCGGGCCTCGGGCAGCTGGTCGCTCATGAGCAGCCAGCGGAACCCGGCCATGCCCGCGCCGTTGTGGTGGCAGGCCACGAAGGGGTCCTGGGGCTCCCGCAGTGCCCGCTTGATGGTGGCCGGTGCGTCCGGATGGCCCATCAGGGTCTCGGTGGACGACTGGAAGGCCAGCGCCATCAGCTCGGTGCGCCGGTCCGCGCCCCGCGCCGCCAGGTCCGCCGCGTGCGCGGCCTCCCGCCGGGCCTTGCCGAAGTCACCGTCGACCACCAGTTCCCGCCAGGCCAGCTGGTAGTGGACCAGGGCGAGCAGCCGCGGGTCGTCGCCCGCGTCGGCCAGCACTTGCGGGAAGACCGCGTCGACCTCGCCGAGCGCCTGCCCGGCCGCCTCGATGACCACCATCCACGCCCGCACCCGTTCCGCGGGCACCGTGGCCCGGGTGAGCACCTCGCGCGCGATGTCCCGGGCCAGATCCGCCTCACCGGCGGTGATGGCGTCCTCGGCGGCCTGCAGCAGCCGCTCGTCCGGGCCCGGACCGTCGCCGGCCGGGTCGGCCGGGGTGCGGCGGGCGGCCAGCAGCCCCAGCGAGGCGGCGACCGAGGGCGCCCCGCGGTCCCGGGCCAGCGCGGCGGCCTCGGCGAGCCGGGCCGCCACCTCCGGATCGGTGCCGGTCGTGGCGAGGGCCAGGTGCCGGGCCCGCTCGATGGGGTCGGAGGCCGCCGTGGACAGCGCGGCGTGCGCGGCCCGCCGCTCGTGCGCGGGGGCCTCCGCGTACAGCGCGGCCGAGATCAGCGGGTGCGCGAACCGCAGCGCCGGCTCGTCCGGGTCCGTCGCCAGCAGTCCCAGCGCGGCGGCCTGGGCCGTCTCCTCCTCGGCGTGGTCCCGGCCGGCCGCGTGCAGCAGCGCCGGCGTCGGCCGGGCACCGGCGCTGGCCACCAGCAGGGTGCGGCGCGCGTCGTCCGACAGCATCTCCAGCCGGCTGAGCACCAGGGCGCGCAGCGAGGTCGGCACCGGCAGCGGCTCGCCGGGACGCGGCCGGGCCGTGCTCTCGGCCAGGGCACGGCCCAGTTCGAGCGCGAACAGCGGATTGCCGTCGCTGGTGCGGTGGATGTCGCGGACCGTGCTGCGGGACAGGCCCGTGTAACCGCGGTGGTCGAGCAGGGCGGACACCTGGGTGCGGGAGAACGGACCCAGCCGGACCACCCGCGTGTCCGGGGGGCAGGCCCGCAGATGACGGTCGTACTCCTGCCCCTCCGTGCCCTCGGTCCGCACCGCGCACAGCATCTGCACCGGTGCGTCGCCGAGGCGCCGGGCGGCGAAGCCCAGCAGCTCCGCGCTGGCCGAGTCCAGCCACTGGAGATCGTCGGCGACGACCAGGACGGGCCCCTCGGCGGCCAGCGCCCGCAGGGTGGACAGCACCGCCAGGCGCAGCGCGAGCCCGTCCCGCTGGAGCGTGGACTCGCCGCGGCCGGTGAGCGCCGACTCCAGGGCGGTGCGCTGCGCCGCGGGCAGCGCACCGGAGACCCTTTCGAGGATCAGGCCGAACAGGTCCGCGAGAGCCAGGAACGGAAGATGGGATTCGGACTCCGTGGCGGAGCAGCGCAACACCGTGGGCGCCCCGCCCGCGTTATCCGCCGCAAGTGCCCGCAGCACGGTCGATTTACCTATTCCGGCCGGCCCGTGCAGCAGCACGCTGCCCCCTCGGGCCAGCTGCTCGCGCGCCTCGGCGAACGGCCCCTCCCTGCCGATGACCAGGTCGGGACGGCACCTGGCAGGATCCCTGAAGTCCCGGCGCACGGTCACCGCTCCCTCCTGTGTCGTGTCCTGGCCAATATTAGGCAACGGGCCAGTTGAATTCGGGGGGACGACGTCGTGAGGGATTTAACAGCGGACGCGGGAAGGGAATCCGGAGCGCCGGCGCACCGGTCGGAAACACCGGCCCGGCGCTAATGCCGGTCCCACGAGAACACCGCAAACCCATGGCAACCCCCCCGTTTCCTGTGCGGAGACCCCATATGCGGGGACTCCGTGTGCCATGACCCTGTGTGCAGAAAACCCACATATCGAGATCCCACATGCCGAGACCCCGTGTGTCGAGACCCCGTGCACAGGGATCCGGCGCGGAGGGACCACCACCTCCCCGCGCGCCCGTGCCCTCGACTCGCGCGTCACCGGGCACGCACACGCCTTCACGGCCCCGGCCCCGGCGGTCACCCCCGACCACCCGGCCGTGCTGCCCGCTCGGCCGTCCGCGCGCCCGTCCGACCGCCCCCGCGTCGGCCGCCTCCGCCCGGACCGACCGTCACCCGTTCGCCCTCCCGTCGTGCCCCTCGCGGCTCCCGAATGAGCTCCCGCCCCCTTTCGGGGGTAGGGAGACTCGCGTCACGGATCGGACGACGGCACACAGGCGCCCGGCAGGGCCCGGGACCGAGGAGGACGGAGCACCCATGACGACGGCGACGGAGGGGACCGCATGACGACGGCGACGGCGACGGAGGAGTTCCGCAGGGCCCGGGACTTCCTGCTGGAACACCGCGAGGACTACACCACCGCCTACGAGGGCTTCCGCTGGCCGCGTCCCGAGCGCTTCAACTGGGCGCTCGACTGGTTCGACGTGATCGCGGACGGCAACGACCGCACCGCCCTGCACCTCGTGGAGGAGGACGGCGGGCAGATCCGGCTCTCCTTCGCCGACCTGGCCCGCCGGTCCGACCAGGCCGCCAACTGGCTCCGGCAGCAGGGCGTACGCGCCGAGGACCGGGTGCTCGTCATGCTCGGCAACCAGGCCGAACTGTGGGAGACCGCGCTCGCCGCGATGAAACTGCGCGCCGTGGTCATCCCCGCCACCCCGCTGCTCGGCCCCGCCGACCTGCGCGACCGCGTGGACCGGGGCCACGTCCGGCACGTGATCACGCGCGCCGCCGACACCGCGAAGTTCGACGAGGTGCCCGGCGACTACACCCGCATCGCCGTCGGCGGGGGCGCCGGCGACGCGTGGCTGCCCTACGAGGACGCCTACGGAGCCGCCGAGCACTACGCGCCCGACGGGCCCACCCTCGCCGACGACACCCTGATGCTGTACTTCACCTCGGGCACCACCGCACAGCCCAAACTGGTCGAGCACACCCACACCTCGTACCCCGTCGGGCACCTGGCGACCATGTACTGGATCGGGCTCCGCCCCGGCGACGTGCACCTGAACATCTCCTCGCCCGGCTGGGCCAAGCACGCCTGGTCCAACCTCTTCGCCCCGTGGAACGCCGAGGCGACCGTCTTCCTGCACCACTACGCGCGGTTCGACGCCGCCCGGCTCATGGCCGAGATGGACCGCGCCGGCGTCACCACCTTCTGCGCCCCGCCCACCGTGTGGCGCATGCTCATCCAGTCCGACCTGTCCCGGCTGCGCACCCCGCCGCGCGAGGTCGTCGCCGCCGGTGAACCGCTCAACCCCGAGGTCGTCGAACGGGTCAGGCGCGCCTGGGGCGTCACCGTCCGCGACGGCTTCGGCCAGACCGAGACCGCCGTCCAGATCGCCAACAGTCCCGGCCAGCCCCTGCGGACCGGTTCCATGGGCCGCCCGGGACCCGGCTACCGGGTCGAGCTCCTCGACCCGGTCTCCGGCGCGCCCGGCGCCACCGAGGGCGAGATCGCGCTCGACCTGTCGGACCGCCCGGTGGGCCTGATGGCCGGCTACCACGGCGACCCCGACCGCACCGCGCGGGCCATGGCCGGCGGCTACTACCGCACCGGCGACATCGGCTCCCGCGACCCCGACGGCTACCTCACCTACGTGGGCCGGGCCGACGACGTGTTCAAGGCCTCCGACTACAAGATCTCCCCCTTCGAGCTGGAGAGCGCCCTGCTGGAGCACGAGGCGGTCGCCGAGGCGGCCGTCGTGCCCGCCCCGGACGAGCTGCGCCTGGCCGTGCCCAAGGCGTACATCGTGCTCGCGGAGGGCCACCGGCCCGGCCCGGACACCGCGCGGGCACTCTTCGCGCACTCCCGCGAGGTGCTCGCCCCCTACAAGCGGATCCGCCGGCTGGAGTTCGGCGAGCTGCCCAAGACCGTCTCCGGCAAGATCCGCCGCATCGAGCTGCGCGAGGCCACGGCGGCGGGCTCCGACGCCGAGTACCGGGAGGAGGACTTCAAGTGACCCCGCCGGCCCGGCCCCGGCCCGGCGGAACACCTGCCGGGAGCCGCCTCCCGGACCGGGCCCGGCCGGTTCGGCCGGTCCGGCCGGTTCGGCGGGCGGAGGCCGAGGCGCTCGCGGAAGACGCGCGCCACCGGCCACCACCCCGGGGCGACCGGCCCCGGGCGGGTGTCCGCCCCGGTGGTCACGGCCGGCCGAGGCCCCGGGACATGCACACGCGCGGCCACCGGTCGAGCCCGTGCTCGCCCTCCTCGGCGCGGATCCGGCGCAGACCGGGCGTGAGTTCGTCCTCGGCCAGCGGGCGGAAACCGAGGCGGGCGTAGTACGGGGCGTTCCACGGGACGTCGCTGAAGGTGGTCAGGGTCAGGGCGTCCAGGCCCTGCGCGCGGGCCCGCTCGGCGGCGTGGGCGATCAGGGACCGGCCCACGCCCCGGCGGGCGGCGCGCGGGTGCACCGAGACCTGCTCGAGGTGGAACGCGCCGTCCAGCGGTTCGGCGATCAGATAGGCGACGGGCCGGTCCCGTTCGTCGGCGGCGACCCAGCAGCGGCCCGCCCGCAGGGAGCGCTCGAGGGTGCTGAGCGAGGGCGGCTCGTCGTCGGCGATCTCCGGCATGCCCAGGTCCCGGAAGGCGGCACCGGCGGCCCGTTCGACGTCCTGGAGGACCGCCGGCTCGCCGGGAGCGGCGGGCCGGATGTGTGTGCGCATGCGCCGATTATCGGACGGCGGGGGCGGGTGCCTCCTCCGGGTTTCCCGGGTTTCCCGGGTTTCCCGGGAGCGGGGCCCGCCGCCCCCGTGTCGGCGGGTCCCGCGTGAGGGTTCCTGCCCGGCCGCGGGGGTGCCCGAAGCCTCCGGGGCACGGTTCAGAGGTTGATTTGAGGCTGCCGTAGCGGCTCTACGGCCGTTGCCGTAGACGGTGGGGGTCAGGCCCCGTGGTGCTCCTCCGACAGGCCCGGCCAGTCCTCGGGACCGCCTCCCTGCCACTCGATGAGGTCCGTCCCCTCAACGTCGGCGACTCCTCCGGGTTCCCGCACCAGATCGAGCAGGGAGATGCCCCCGTGGTCGGCGAGCCGCAGGATCTCGCGCACGTCGTCGATGTGCGAGGCGACGCCCAGCGTCTCGTCGCCGGAGGTGACCCGGCGCGAGCCGTCCAACGCCGGGGCGTGCACCACGATGTGCGGGTCCTCCGCGGGATCTGCCATGCCTCCAGGCTGCTGCCCGCCGGGCGGATCCGCACCCGGAGGTCCCGGCGTGCCCGGACCCGGGTGCCGGAGGGGCGCTCCACCGCGCGCAGCGGTACGGGGTGGGGCCCTCGCCCGGCGCCGGGCGAGGGC
>NZ_LIRG01000030.1 GCF_001419695.1 Streptomyces prasinopilosus | reverse complement strand
AGCGCACCGACCGCGCGGACGCCCTGCGCAGGGCGTCCGCGCGGTCGGTGCGCTCCCAGGTGAAGTCGGGCAGTTCCCGGCCGAAGTGGCCGTAGGCGGCGGTCCGGGCGTAGATCGGACGCAGCAGGTCGAGATCGCGGATGATGGCGGCCGGGCGGAGGTCGAAGACCTCGAAGACGGCGTTCTCGATCCTCTCGACGGCGACCGTGTTGCTGCCGAAGGTCTCGACGAACAGGCCCACGGGCTCGGCCTTGCCGATCGCGTACGCCACCTGGACCTCGCAGCGGGCGGCCAGACCCGCCGCGACCACGTTCTTGGCCACCCAGCGCATCGCGTACGCCGCCGAACGGTCCACCTTGGACGGGTCCTTGCCGGAGAAGGCGCCGCCGCCGTGGCGGGCGTAACCGCCGTAGGTGTCGATGATGATCTTGCGGCCGGTCAGGCCGGCGTCGCCCATCGGGCCGCCGATCTCGAACCGGCCGGTGGGGTTGACCAGCAGGCGGTAGCCCTCGGTCTCCAGCTTGATGCCGTCCTCGGCGAGCCGGGCCAGGACGTGCTCGACGACCTCGGCGCGGATGTCGGGGGTGAGCAGGCCGTCCAGGTCGATGTCGCCCGCGTGCTGCGAGGAGACGACGACCGTGTCCAGGCGTACGGGCCGACTGCCCAGGTACTCGACGGTGACCTGGGTCTTGCCGTCCGGGCGCAGGTAGGGGACGGTGCCGTCCTTGCGGACTTCCGTCAGACGGCGCGAGAGCCGGTGGGCCAGCTCGATCGGCAACGGCATCAGGGAGGGCGTCTCGGCGGTCGCGTAACCGAACATCAGACCCTGGTCCCCCGCGCCCTGCCGGTCGAGCCCGTCGGCCGCACCGCCCGTGACCGAGCTCTCCCGCCTGCTCTCGTACGCCTCGTCGACGCCTTGCGCGATGTCGGGGGACTGCGCGCCGATCGACACCGACACCCCGCAGGAGGCACCGTCGAACCCCTTGGCCGAGGAGTCGTAGCCTATGTCGAGGATCTTCTCGCGGACCAGGGCGGCGATGTCGACGTAGGCGGAGGTCGTCACCTCGCCCGTGACGTGCACCTGGCCGGTGGTGATCAGGGTTTCGACCGCCACGCGCGACGCGGGGTCGGCGCGCAGCAGTGCGTCGAGGATGGTGTCGCTGATCTGGTCGGCGATCTTGTCGGGATGTCCCTCGGTCACGGACTCCGAGGTGAACAGGCTGCGCGACATGACACTCCAGGGCAGACGTGGTGGATACCGGTCGGCGTGCGCGCGGCCCCGGCGGCCGGAGCCGGAGGTGCGTGGCCCCGTCACCGCCGGCGGCCGCGCGTGCTTTTGACGCGGAGTCGGAAGGAGGGGTGGTTCCGGGCCCGATCAGCGGTGCGGGGCCCCCGTCACCGAACCGGACCGGTCTTGCGGAAGACCCAGTAGTCGGCGCTCTCCTCGGCGATGTAGTGGGCGTCCCCCAGCTTGAACTCCAGGGAGACCAGGGCGGCGACCTCCTCGGACCGGGCGAACTCCTCGAATCCCGTCTCGGCCGCGTAGCTGCCGCGGGTGGACACCGCGATCAGGCCGCCGGGCAGGGCGTACTCGATCAGGGTGAGCAGCGCCGTGGGGCGCACGTGGCCCAGGGTGAACACACCGCTGCTGACCACAATGCCGTACTGGTCCAGACGGTCGTCGCGCCGGGGCACCGAGAGGTCCACGCCGCCGTGGACCTTCCGGTACGCCTGGGTCCTGAGGGCCTCGGCGGCCATGTTCTCCGAGAGGTCGACGCCGTCGATCACGTAGTCGCCCAGGGTGCGCAGGACACTGCCGACGAGGCCGGTGCCGCAGCCGGCGTCGAAGACGGTCGTGTCCGGCGTGACGTAGGCGGAGGCGAGCAGGTGCACGAGGTTGGCCGCCACACGGGGCGCCACCCATTTCTGGTCCGCCAGGTCCACGTCGTACCGCGACGCCCAGTCCTCGTAGTAGTTCTTCAGCCCCGGGGCGTCGTCGAAGAAGACGTGGGACTGCTTGATGTTCGTGAAGGAGCTGCTCATGCGGATTACTCCCTGTGGGTTCGGATCGACGATCGTGACCGTTCTCTTCCTCGCTCCGCTATGTCGCCGCGGGCACGTCTGACGCGTCCGGTTTCTGCTCGGCGCCGGCGCCGTCCCCCCGCGATCGGGAGTTCTTCACGTCGAACGCCATGTAGACGGCGATTCCGGCAAGAATGAACAGGGCGCCGCCGACCTCCGTCCAGGTGGGCGTCCGCCGTTCCGCCGGGAGACTCATGATCGCGCCGAAGATCGTCTCCGTGGCGAGCAACGGCCCGACCAGGGGAACCGGAATGCCCTGCGCCGCCTTCACCCAGATGTACGTGCCCCACCAGGAGCCGATGACCCCGAGGAAGACGCACCAGGCGATGATCTTGAAAAGGGGGTACGGGGAGAAGGTCTCCTCGGGCGTCGTGGCGATGGCGAAGGGCAGCAGGACCATGGAGGCACCGCCTGCCCCCATGGCCACCAGCGCCGCCCAGATCTTGGGGTCCGGCTTCGTCTCCCAGGTGCGCTGCGACTGGGCGTTGCGGACGACGAAGTAGGACCAGGTGAGCATGGCCATGATGGCCAGCAGGATCCCGAGAAGCGAGTCGTGCGCGCGGTCCGAGGGTCCTTCGTGGATGAAGTCCACGGCGCTCAGGAGGGTGAGGCCGGAGAGGATCAGGAGGACCGGCGCGACCAGCTCGCTCCACGACATGCGCTTCTCCGCGAAGTTGCCGGCCACCGCGATGGTGATCGGCGAGGACCCCACGATGACCGCGGTGATGAAGCCGCTGCCCATGGTGGCGGAGTACGAGACGCAGATGTAGAAGACGAAGTACCCCACGAAGCCTATGTACAGGCCGAACAGGATCCTGCGCGTCGGCATCAGCCTGAGCTGCCGCCGGCCCCGGCACAGGACGTACAGGCCGCACAGGCCGAACAGGGAGTACCGGCCGGTGACCAGGAGCAGTTCGCTCGCCGGCTTGACGGCGGCCGGGGCGGGGAAGGCGAAGGCCCACAGCAGGGCGGCCGTCAGCGCCGCTGTCACGTTCCTCTGCGTGCTCCCCATTACGCGGTCGTCTCCAGTGAGAGATCCCGGCCGGCGGCGAAGCCGTTCCGCACCAGCCAGTCCCGGTTGTACACCTTGGAGATGTACTTGCTTCCGCTGTCCGGCAGGACGGTGACGACCGTGGCCGGTTCCCTCAGTGATCGGGCCACCCGCACGGCTCCCCACACGTTGGCACCCGAGGTGCCACCGCAGAGGAGCCCCTCGCGTTCGGCGAGGTGCCGGCAGGTGGCGAAGGCGTCGGCGTCGGTGAACTGCAGCACGTCGTCGACGACCGAGAAGTCCATGCACTTCGCCAGGTGGTCCTCGCCCGCGCCCTCGACGAAGTACGGTGCGATCTGCGCGGGGTCGACGACGCCCTCGTGGAAGTAGCGGTGGTAGATGGAACCCACCGGATCGAGCAGGACGGACGTCACGGACGGATTCCTCGACTTCAGGAACCGCGAGGTTCCGGAGATCGTGCCGCCCGTGCTCCCCGATGCGACGAACGCCGTCACCGACCGCCCGAGCGCCTCCCAGATCTCGGGGCCCGTCGACCGGAAGTGCGCCTCCGCGTTGAGCGGGTTGTCGTACTGGTTGAGCATGAACGAGCCCGGCGTCTCCGCGTGGATGCGCCGCGCGCACGTCACGTAGTGCTCGGCCGAGTCCGGCGGGGCCGAGGTCGGGCAGACGATGACCTCGGCGCCCAGGGCGCGCAACGTGTCCCGCTTCTCCTCGCTCACCTTGTCCGGCATGGTCAGGACCACGCGGTAGCCCCGTGTCGCCGCCAGCATCGCGATCGCCGCACCCGTGTTCCCGGAGGTGTTCTCCACGATGGTCGCGCCGGGCCGGAGCAGACCGCGGCGCTCGGCGTCGTCGAGGATGTGGCGGACGATCCGGTCCTTGATGCTGCCCCCCGGATTCATGAACTCGGCCTTGGCGAATATCCGGACACCGGCCGGAACGTCGAAGGTCCTCAGTTCGACGAGGGGCGTCCCGCCGATGAACGACTGGACATTCATGCCGACTCCTTAGGGGATGGGGAAAACGGCGGTGGAGAGCGGGTGCGGCGGGTGTGCCGCGGACACCGGGCCGGAACCGGCCCGGTGCCCCACCGTCCGCCGCGGACCGTCAGTGCGCCGAAGGGATGCCGAAACCCGGTCAGAGGGCGGAGTCGGGAATCTTCACCGAGTCGAGGATCGCGACCGTGTGACCGACCCTTTCGCCCCTCTTCACCAGAGCCAGGGCGTCCAGCGCCGATATCTCGAACGGCGCCAGCTCCTCCTCCAGTTTCAGGGCCTGCGCCCCGGCCGTCGCGGGCGACAAGCCCTCGAAGGCGTCGTGCAGCACGTTCACCGGGTAGAAGTGGAACGGTCCCAGGCCCTCCCTCTCCCACTGGGCGTATCCGCCGACCACCTCGGCCGGTTCGGACTGGACCTTCCAGGTGTAGGTCAGGATGCTGCCGTTGTAGCCGGCGGCTCCGGAGAGGGCCAGGATCTCGGACAGCGGAATGCGCGCACCGATCGACGACAGCACGCGCCCGCCGACCCGGAGGAGGGGATGCGCCTGCTGGAGGGCCAGGTAGTGCAATGTTGTGAGGTTCTTCTCCGTGAAGCCGGGGATCTCCTCGCTGCGCTCGGTGATGAAGGTCGAGCTCGTCTGGCCGTCGGCCAGGTCCTCGGTGCCCGTCATCGGGATGTTGGGGAGGTTCTCGTAGATCACGTCGATCTGCGACAGCCTGCCGGCCAGCGGGGCGAGGAGGTCGCCCGCGCCTCCGACCAGTTCGACGTCCTCGTTCAGGAGGTTGCCGCGGATGTTGTCCCGCGCGTACGCGAGGACGTCCTCGTGGAGGTCGGTGAAACCGACGGTGCGTGCCTGCAGGATCTCCACGGCCGCGAGGGCGTCGAGGCCCGCCCCCGTCCCGATCGTGCAGAACCGCGGGGCGAGTACGCCCATGCGCGCCAGCGTCTTGAACGCCGGCACGGCAACGCTCGCCACCCAGTCGGCGCGCGGATCCTCCGCCTTCGGGAGGTAGGAGTGGTCCGAGAGCCGGAGCCCGATGGACGACCTGATCCGTTCTGTTTCGCTTATCCGGAAGAACTCGCCGGGTGACACGACCAGTTCGGCATGGTCGACGCGTGTACCCATTTCGGTCTCCTTAGAGGTGGCGACGGCACTGCTTCCGCGGGATTCTCCGGCCGGCCCGATGCGACGGGGGTCGACGGGCACGCGGAACGGTCTGTGCCGAAGGGAACGACTGCGGTCGGACGGCGCCCTTCACGAGGAACGGCGTCCTGCGGTGGCGGTGATTCCACTATCGTCACGCCCGGCAAGGCTTTACAAGGGACGCCCTGTTGCCTGTCGTCAGGCAACGGTGGCAACACGGGCCCCTCGCCCCGGTGCCGGGTGCGCCGGTCCGGTGTTCGCCGGTGCACCGGCCGGCCGGCGTGTGTTCTTTCCTGCCATTGCCCCGGACGCGCGTGACCGGGCCGCAATGATCTGCATACCGCCATGAAGCGGACGGACTCCGTCCGCTGACGGGTCGTCAACTAGCAGAGACGTGACCGGACCGCAACGGAAGAAAGGTTTCCAGTCGCATCGGGAGGGCCCCGTTGACACCCCGAAGATCAACTCCCTAGCATGTAGCTATACCGGTTGGTATACGTCACCGTTCCTCCCCCTTGGTGAAGGAGATGTGCGCGTGTTGCTCCATCCGTCCGTCGTAGCGGCTGGTGAGGCATCGGCTGTCCCCGGAACGTGCGCCGTCGGTTCGCCAAGAGGCCGATGGCGCGGCGGCGACCGGCGCGCGAGGACGCGGCCCCCGGCCCGCACGGGAGGAGGGAACCCGTGAAACCCGTACGCATCCGCGACGACGCCGAGTCGCAACGCCGGCACCTCTCGGCACTCGGCCGGTCCCTGGGTCGGCGTGCCCGGCCGGCGGGAACGTCCGGCAGCGTCTCGGTCCGATCGGGCGAAGCGGTTCTGATCACCGCCGGCGATCCGGACGGAAGGCTGACGGGCCGCCAGGGCACCGTGATGGTCGACCCGTTCCGAGGGCTGCCGCTGATCGGGGAGAGCGAGTGGCCCCCGGACGAAACCGCGGTGCACCTCGCCCTCTACCGGCGGCTGCCCGACTGCGGAGCGGTGATCTACGCGCAGGGGCCGTGCGTCGAGGCGCTCACCCCCTCGGCCGACGGCGGCGGTCGCTCCGGCCGAGCGGTCCCCGGGGAACCGGACACGGCACGGACGCCCGGCTTGCCGGACGCCCGCCTGCCCGCGGAACCGCTCGTCACGGACCAGCCCGATGCGTCGCGCGTCGCCGAGGACGTGGCGGCCGCTCTCGACGCCTCGGTCGCCGGCCCCCCTCCGGTTCTGCTCGTCGGACGGAACGGCCTGGTCGCCTGGGGCCGTGACACCGGCGAAGCACTCGCCGGGCTGGAGCGCGTCGAACGGCTCGGCCACCTGCCCCGGGCCGGAGCGGACGCCGGTGAACCCGCCGCGGCCGGGGTGAACGCCCGGTGACGCGGCTTCAGATCATGCCGGAGGACGCACCGGGGACGGTGCGTGTGCGGACCGACGACCTGGACGTCATCCACGGGGAACTGCTCGGGATCGGTGTGCGCCTCGTCCGGTGGCACGCGGCCCGCCGGCTTCCGGCCGACGCCGACGACGCCACGGTCATGAAGGCCTACGAGAGCCACATCGACCACCTGAGAGCCGAGGGCGGCCACCGGATCGTCGACGTCGTCCGCCTGACTCCCCCGCGGGCCGGTACGGGCCGGGGCCGGCGGACGGGCCCGGCGCGTGAGGATTTCCTGCGGGAGCACGTCCACGACGACGACCTGGTGCGCTTCGTCGTGGCGGGGACGGGATGCTTCTCCCTCCACGTCGCGGGCCAGGTGTACGCGGTGCTGTGCACGGCGGGGGACCTGCTGTCCGTACCCGGCCGTACGCCTCACTGGTTCGACGCGGGCGCCCGCCCGAACTGCACCGCGATCCGTTTCCTGCAGCGGGCCGACGGCGGGGCCGTCCGGCTCCTGCCGGACGGCATCGCCTCCCGTTTCCCGACCCACGACGATCTGCTGGCGTCACCGGGCGGCTAGCCCGGCGCGTCGCCGGAGACCTCCGCGGCCGTCCCCGCCGGTGCGGGGCACGACCTTCCGCACCCGGCCCTCTCCTCGACGGGGGCCGCCGGCTTCCGCCGCGTCCCTCCACGGCCGTCGGGACGGTCCGAAGCGTGCGACCCGGATCACCGGGACCACCGCCCGGGCCCGGAAGCGGGCGCGGCCGTCGCGGCCATCCCGGTCCGAGCCGGCCGTTCTGGATCAGAAGCACAATTCTGGGGGCTAGACAGTGATACGAGAACCAGCTCAGGGCTCGTCGTCGACTCAGCGTGCCCAGGAGAGAACCGGCTCTCCCGCCGGCACACCGGCGACGTTCGGGCAGTTGCTGCGGGCCCACCGGACGAGGCGCGGGCTTTCGCTCACGCGGTTCGCCGCTCTGGTGCATTTCGACCCGGGCCACATCAGCAAGGTCGAGACCGGCAAGCGGTCGCCGTCGGTGGGCTTCGCGAAGGCCTGCGACCGGGCGCTGCACGCCGGAGACGCCTTCACCGCCATCGCCTCCGCTCTGGAAGCGGCGACCCGCCGGCAGCAGGGCTGGGTCCGGCCCGCCCAACTGCCCGCGGCGAAAAGGCACTTCGTTGGACGCCATGAGGACCTGCGGCGACTGGACGGGCTGCTTCAAGGCCGCGAGCGCAGACTCGCGGTACCCGTGGCGGTGATCAACGGCCCGCCCGGCGTGGGGAAGACCGCGCTCGCGGTGCAGTGGGC
>NZ_LIRG01000003.1 GCF_001419695.1 Streptomyces prasinopilosus | reverse complement strand
TCCGACTGGTCCTGCTACAGCCGCTGGTACGGCGCCGGCGCCGTACCAGCGGCTGTAGCAGGACCAGTCGGAGGCGCCGACCCCGGAGCCCATGGACCAGTGGTTCTCGACGGTCCACTCGCGCTGGTACATGACGCCGAAGCTGTCCCGGGTCAGTCCCGCGGCCCGGTCGGCGGAGCGGCTGTGGTCGCTGAAGATCAGCAGCCGCTTCCCGGTGGCGGTCAGCTCCGCCATGGCCGGCCAGCCGTGCTCGCGCACCCCGGTGCGGTCCGGCCGGTAAAGAACGTCCGGCAGGCCGGTGACGCGGGCGAGTTCGGTGCGCAGTACGCCCGGGTCGACGTAGTCCTCGAGGAACACGGTGACGACCTGGTCGGGGTGGGCCTTGAGGAAGTCCACCATGCGCTGGAGGTCCACCCACAGCGCGACGGGCCTGCTGACCAGGGTGCAGCTGTTGTGGCAGAGGATCGCGCCGTCCGGGGTCTGGTGGATGTCCAGCATGAATCCGCGTACGCCGTCGGCGAGTTGTCGTTCGATGCCGCGCGTCTGGTTGGGGAAGAGGTTGACGAACGGCGGGGCGAAGCCGCCGTCGGCCCCGTTGGCGTAGGCGTTGTGCGAGGTGAGGAAGGTGACCTGGTCCAGGGTGCGGGCGTCCTGGGGCGGCATGGGCCGGGTGGTGGGAGTGACCGGGGTGAGGTACCAGTCGGCGAGGTTCCCGGAGCCGCCGGCGACGGCGAGCCGGGCGGGGTGGTCGCCCCCCGCGGACCTGGGGGCGACGGTGAGGCGGCGGTCGGTGCCGGGGACGCCGAGGGCGTACCGGTCGGCGCCGGCGGAGGTGATCTCCCAGGCGGCGTCTGCGCTCGCACAGGGGACGGTCCCGGCCAGGTCGCCGGCGCGGCCGAGGCAGCTGCCGGGCGTGTCGGTGTTCTCCAGCAGGTACGAGGCGCCGCTCACCCGCAGCGTCCACTGCTGGCGGTCCTCGTCGCCGCGCGGCCGGTGCTGCTCGACCGCTCCGGCGCTGTCGGCCGCGTTGAGTCCGGTGGCGGCGCTCTGCACGTAGTGGGTGGTGCCGGGCGGCGGAACCGCGTCGGCCCCCGCCGCGGGTGCCGGTGCCACGACCGCCGCGACCAGCGCGGTGGTCGTGACGGCCGTGGCGAGCAGGGCGTGGGGGGTGCGCATGGCGGATGCCCTTCGTCCGGAGGACGGCCGCGTGCGCGAGGGCACGCGGCCGGGTCACGGATGGTCAGGAGCATGACACCATGCCCCGTGGCCCCGCGTCAGCAGTACAGGTTGCCGCCGGGCGTCGTTCCGAGGATCTGGGTGAACTGCTGGTACGTGCTCACCCTGCTCTGCACCTGCGCCGGGTTGCGGCCGTCGCACTCCAGGGAGCCGTTGATGCTGCGGATCGTCTGGCCGAAACCGGCCTGGTTGACCATGGCGCTGTGCCCCGTCATGCTGCCGGGACCGGACTGGGTGTTCCAGTACCACAGGGCCGTCTTCCAGGCGACGGACGCGTCGTTCTGCACCAGCCAGGGGTTGTTCAGCAGGTCGATGCCGAGTGCGTCGCCCGCGGCCTTGTAGTTGAAGTTCCAGCTCAGCTGGATCGGCCCGCGCCCGTAGTAGCCGGACTGGCCGGCCGGGCAGCCGTACGGCTGTCCCCAGTCGCAGTAGTGCGAGTAGTTGGCCGTGTTCTGCTCGACCACGTGCACCAGACCGCCGGTCTCGTGGCTGACGTTGGCCAGGAAGGCCGCGGCCTCCTGCTTCTTCACCGTGTCGCTGCCCGTGTTGGCGAAGCCGGGGTAGGCGCTCAGGGCCGCCTTCAGCCCGCTGTAGGTGTAGAAGGGGTTCCGGTTCGGGAACATCCGGTTGAACTGCGCCTCGGTCACGACGAAGTTCCCGACCGGCGTTCCGGGGCCGTCGTCACAGGAGTACGGCTCCCAGTACCAGGTACTGATGACCGGGTCGTAGCCCGGGTTGGCGTGCTCGGCGATGTAGGCGCGGCCGTCGGTGTAGCGGACGATGTCACCGGCGTTGTACCACTGCCCGGCCACCCAGTTGGGATAGCCGGAGCACGCGGCGGCCGCCGCCGCGGGAGCGGCGGAAGCGGTCGCGGCCGGGAGCAGCACCGGTGCGCTGCCGGCGATGACGACTGCGGCCAGCACGGCGGACATGCGACGTCTCGACAAGGGATCAACTCCTCTGCGGGACACGGCCGCTCCGGACGGGGACGCGCCTGGGCGAACTGTCGCCGCACGCGCGCCGGCCGAGCCGGCCACGGTGTGGGGGGCGGCCGTGGTGGGGGGTGTCGGGCATACTTAACCGCATTGGTCTGTACCAGTCAAGCCATCGGCCGGCCGGCCCTCTCACCCCGTCCGGGAAGGCCCGCCGACCCCCCGCCACACCCGCACCACGCGTCAACTCCTACCCGGTGAAGGGCACTTGGCTGGGCACCGCGGGCTCCTCGTCCTCCTGGAAGGGGTGCCGCCACAGTCCCTGTGCGGCGAGGCGGGGCAGGACGCCCTCCCCGAACCAGTAGGCCTCCTCCAGATGCGGGTAGCCGGAGAGGACGAACTCGTCGATGCCCAGGGCGTGGTACTCCCTGATCCGCTCGGCGACCTCGTCGTGGCTGCCGACCAGGGCGGTGCCCGCGCCGCCGCGCACCAGCCCGATGCCCGCCCAGAGGTTGGGGTGGATCTCCAGCCCGTCCCGGCTGCCGCCGTGCAGGGCGAGCATGCGCCGCTGCCCCTCGGACTCGCTCCGGGCGAGTCCGGCCTGGACGGAGCGCACGGTCTCCCGGTCGAATCCGTCGAGCAGCCGGAACGCCTCGGACCAGGCCTGTTCGGCGGTGTCGCGGGTGATGACGTGCAGCCGGACGCCGAACCGCAGGGTGCGGCCCCCGCGGGCGGCGGCCGACCGCACCCGTCCGATCTTCTCGGCGACCTGCGCGGGCGGCTCGCCCCAGGTGAGGTAGACGTCGACGTGCCGGGCGGCCACCTCCACGGCTGCGGGCGAGGAACCGCCGAAATACACCTCGGGCACCGGGTCGGGCACCCGGGCCAGGGCCGCGTCCCGCACGCTCAGGTGCTCCCCGTCCAGGCTGACGGTCCCGCCGTCCCACAGGTCCCTTGCGATCCGGAGGAACTCGTCGGTACGGCGGTAGCGCGCGTCCTTGTCGAGGAAGTCGCCGTAGGCGCGCTGTTCGTGGCTCTCGCCGCCGGTGACGACGTTGAGCAGGAGCCGTCCGCCGGTCTGCCGCTGGAAGGTGGAGGCCATCTGCGCGGCGAGCGTGGGCGAGACGAACCCCGGCCGGAAGGCGACCAGGAACTTCAGCCGCTCGGTGTGCTGGGCGACCATGGCCGTGGTCAGCCAGGCGTCCTCGCACCAGGCTCCGGTGGGGGTCAGGGCGCCCGCGAAACCGAGCTGCTCCGCGGCGCGGGCGATCTGGCTCAGGTAGGCGACGGTCGGCGGCCGGTCCCGGCCCGCGGCGGACGCCGGGGTGCCGTGGCCGCCGCCGACGACGTGGCGGCTGTCGCCGTTGGTGGGCAGGAACCAGTGGAAGGTGAGGGGCACGGGGGGTCTCCGATCAAGTGCGTTCGTCACAGCAGTCCGTGGCGGGGCGGCGGGGTCCCGCTCAGCACGTACCGGCCGATGTGCTGGACCTTCCAGCGCACCGGGTCGTGCAGGGTGTGGGTGCGGGCGTCGCGCCAGTGCCGGTGCAGATTGAGGGAGTCGAGGGCCGCGCGGGTGCCGGCGACCTCGAAGAGCGCGCCGGCCACCTCGACCGCGGTGTCGGCCGCGTGCGCCTTCGCGGCGGCCACCGCGATGGACGCCTCGGCGGCCGAGGCGTCGGTGAGGCCGGACCGGGCGGTGTCCACGGCGCGGGCGGCCTCCCGCAGCAGCGCCTCCGCCGCGCGTACGCGTACGGCGAGTTCACCGAACCGCTGGACGGTCAGGGGATCGTCGGCCGCGGCCTCGAAGCCGCTCTCGAACCAGGGGCGGCTCTTCGTCCGGACGAACTCGGCGGCCTCCGCCAGTGCTCCCCCGGCGATCCCCGTGTCGATCGCGGCGTGCAGCAGCTGGGCCACGGCACCGTGCAGCTGGGGACCCCGGAAGGTGAGGTGGTGCGGGAAGACCCGGTCGGCGGCCACCGGGACCCCGTCCAGGCGCACGGTACCGCTGGCGGTGGTCCGCTGCCCCATGCCGTCCCAGTCGTCGGTCACGGTGAGGCCGGGGGCGTCCCGCGGGACGAGGGCGACGTGCAGGTGGTCGTCCCCGGCGCGGGCCAGGACGGGGATCCAGTCGGCGTAGAGGGCCCCGGTGGCGTAGTGCTTGACGCCCTCGAGGACGTACGACCCGTCCGGCCGGGACTCCAGGCGGGTGCGGATGTCCTGGACGTGCCGGGTGCCCGCCTCGGACTGGGCGTTGCCCAGGCGCCGGCCCGCGAGCAGCTCCGCGAAGAAGAACGCGCGCTGCGCACCGGTCCCCTGGCGGCGGATCACGTTGGCGTAGACGAAGTGGCTCTGCGGGATCTGGGAGAGGCTGGCGTCGGCCGAGGCCAGCAGCCGGAAGACCTCCGCCAGGGTCTCCTGGCTCACGTCCGCCCCGCCGTACTCCGCCGGGACGGTGACGGCGAGCAGACCGGACGAGGCCAGCCGGTCCACCTCCGCGTGCGGCAGCCTGCGTTCGGCGTCGCGTGCGGAGGCCTCCGCGCGGAACTCCCCGGCCAGGGCCGCGGCGACGGCGAGCGCCTCCGCGTCGTCGGCGATGACGTGTGCGGTGCCCCCGGTCAACTCGCGACCGCCAGCGTCGCCGGGGTGGCGGGGCGCAGGGCCGCCGAGAACCGGTCGACCACCTGGGCGAGGGCGTCGGCGGCGCCCCGGGCGACGGCCGGCGACCCGTCGTCGTGCACGGTGATGTCCTCGTCGAGGATGAACCGGCCCTGCACGATGTGGGCCGCGCCCATGGAGCTCAGGACCGGGCGCAGGGCGTAGTCGATGGCCAGGACGTGGGCGATGCTGCCGCCGGTGGCCAGCGGGAGCACCGTCTTGCCGGCCAGCGCGTACTGCGGCAGCAGGTCGAGGAGCGCCTTGAGGACACCGGAGTACGACGCCTTGTAGACGGGGGTGCCGACGACCACTCCGTCGGCGCGGGCGAACAGTGC
>NZ_LIRG01000299.1 GCF_001419695.1 Streptomyces prasinopilosus | reverse complement strand
CTGCCGGCCGGCAGCAGCGCCGTCCCGTGCGGGCTGCGCTCCCACTCCCGGCGGCACGCCACGGGATCGGGTGCGACCGAGGAGAGCCACTCGAGCGCCGGCTTCGTCCCTGTCATCACAGATGCCTTCCTCCCTGTCGTGGACACGAGAGCGTCGCGTCCCGAGGGGAGAGGAGGCCTTCCGCCGGGCATTACGCGGGTTTCGGCACCCGGGTGGGTGAACCGGGTCACGTCCGCCGGCCCCGGTCGCCGCAGCAGCCGCCCCGGCCGGAACCGGCCGCACCGCCGGGAGCCGCTCTCAGCTGTCGAACCCGAGCCCGAGCCTGTCCAGCGTCCGCAGCCACAGGTTCCGGTGGCCGTCGTGGGTGTCGGCGCGCGCCAGCGACCACTTGGTGAGCGCGATGCCGGTCCAGGCGAAGGGCTCGGGCGGGAACGGCAGCGGCTTCCTGCGCACCATCTCCGGTTCCGTGCGCTCGGTGCGCTCCCCCGCCAGCAGGTCCAGCATCACCTCGGCGCCGAAGCGGGTGGCGCCGACGCCGAGCCCCGTGAAGCCGGCCGCGTAGGCGACCTGGCCCCGGTGGGCGGTGCCGTAGAACGCGGAGAAGCGGGAGCAGGTGTCGATCGCGCCGCCCCAGGCGTGGGTGAAGCGGACGCCCTCCAGCTGCGGGAAGCAGGTGAAGAAGTGGCCGGCGAGCTTCGCGTACGTCCGGGGCCGGTCGTCGTACTCGGCCCGCACCCGTCCGCCGTACGGGTAGACCGCGTCGTAGCCGCCCCACAGGACGCGCCGGTCGGCGGTCAGCCGGAAGTAGTGGAACCGGTTGGCGCTGTCGCCGAGCCCCTGCCGGTTCCTCCAGCCCACGGACGCGAGTTGTCCGTCGGTGAGCGGTTCGGTCATCAGGGCGTAGTCGTAGACCGGGACGGTGTAGGCGCGGACCCGTCGGACCAGACTGGGGAAGACGTTGGTGCCGAGGGCGGCCGTGCGGGCGCGGATCTGCCCGTAGGGGGTGCGGACGGACATCCCGGCGCCGTACGGGCGCAGGGTGAGGGCGGGGGTGTGCTCGTACACGCGGACGCCGAGGGCGAGGCAGGCCCGTTTGAGTCCCCAGGCGAGTTTCGCCGGGTGGAGCATGGCCACGCCCCGCCGGTCCCAGAGGCCGGCCAGGAAGGTGGGCGAGTCGACCTGGGCGCGGACCGCGTCGGTGTCGAGGAGGTCGACGCCGTCGGCGAGGCCCAGGCGCTCGATCTCCCGGTACCGGTCGCGCAGTTCGCGTACCTGGTGGGGCGCGGTGGCGACGTCGAGTTCACCGGTGCGTTCGAAGTCGCAGTCGATGGAGTGGCGGGTGACGGTTTCCTCGATGGCGTCGAGGTTGCGGGCGCCCAGCCGCTCCAGCTCGTGGATCTCCTCCGGCCAGCGGGCCAGGCCGTTGGCCAGGCCGTGGGTGAGGGAGGCGGCGCAGAATCCGCCGTTGCGGCCGGAGGCGGCCCAGCCCGCCTCGCGTCCCTCCACCAGGACCACGTCCCGGTCCGGGTCGCGTTCCTTGGCGATCAGCGCCGTCCACAGTCCGCTGTACCCGCCGCCCACCACCAGCAGGTCGCAGGTCTCGGCGCCGGTGAGGGCGGGCCGGGGCTCCGGCCGGCCGGGGTCGTCCAGCCAGTACGCGGACGGCCGGGCGTCGGCGAGGGACGTCGTCCAGCGGTTCACGGTCCTCACGTCCTCTGTCGTCCGCGGCGGTTGCCGACGGCCATGGAGATCAGCACCAGCAGGACGGCGACGACGAACATGGCCGTACCGACGACGTTGATCTGCACCGGGGTCCCGCGCTGCGCGGAGCCCCAGACGAACATCGGGAAGGTGACGGTGGAGCCCGAGGTGAAGTTGGTGATGACGAAGTCGTCGAAGGACAGGGCGAAGGCGAGGAGCGCGCCCGCGGCGATGCCCGGGGCGGCGATCGGCAGGGTGACCCTCAGGAACGTCTGGAGCGGACCGGCGTACAGGTCCTGGGCGGCCTGCTCCAGGCGCGGGTCCATCGACATCACGCGCGCCTTGACGGCGACCACGACGAAGCTGAGGCAGAACATGACGTGAGCGATGAGGATCGTCCAGAAGCCGAGCCGGACACCCATGTTGAGGAACAGGGTCAGCAGCGAGGCCGCCATGACCACCTCGGGCATCGCCATCGGCAGGAAGACCAGCGAGTTCACGGCGCCTCGGGCGCGGAAGCGGTAACGGGCCAGCGCGAAGGCGGTCATGGTGCCGAGCACGGTGGCGCCGAGCGTGGCCCACAGCGCGATCCGGAGGCTGAGCGACAGCGAGCCGCACAGGCCGGAGACCCCGCACGGGTCCTTCCAGGCGTCCGCGGAGAACTCCTGCCACTCGTAGTTGAAGCGGCCCCTGGGCCTGTTGAACGAGAAGACGGCCACCACCGCGACCGGCAGCAGCAGGTAACCGAGCGTCAGCAGTCCCGCGACGACGACGAGGCGGCGCTTGAGCCGGTCGAGGAAGGCCATCACACCAGATCCTCCGTGCCGGACGTGCGGATGTGGACGGTGACCGCGCACAGGATCGCGGCCATCAGGAGGAACGAGAGCGCCGCGGCCGTCGGGTAGTCCAGGACGCGCAGGAACTGCGTCTGGATCACGTTGCCGATCATGCGGGTGTCGGTGGAACCGAGCAGGTCCGCGTTGATGTAGTCACCGGTGGCCGGGATGAAGGTGAGCAGCGTGCCGGAGACGACGCCCGGCATCGACAGCGGGAGGGTGACCCTGCGGAAGGTGGTCGCGGGCCCGGCGTACAGGTCGTTCGCCGCCTCGTGCAGCCGGGGGTCGATGCGCTCCAGGGAGGTGTAGAGCGGCAGGATCATGAACGGCAGGAAGGTGTACGTCAGACCGCAGACGACGGCGAGCGGTGTGGCCAGCACCCGGTCGCCGGCGGTCCAGCCGAGCCAGGAGGTGACGTCCAGGACGTGCAGCGCGTCGAGGGCCCCGACCACGTAGCCGCCGTCGGCCAGGATCGTCTTCCAGGCGAGGGTGCGGATCAGGAAGCCGGCGAAGAACGGCGCGATCACCAGGATCATGATCAGGTTCCGCCAGCGTCCCGCGCGGAAGGCGATCAGGTACGCCAGCGGGTAGCCGAGCACGAGGCACAGCACGGTCGCGGAGGCCGCGTAGAGCACCGAGCGGACGAACTGCGGCCAGTAGGCGGACAACGCGTCCCCGTAGGTGGCGAAGTGCCAGGTGACCTCGTAGCCCTCCTCCAGGGAGCCCGTCTGGACGGAGGTGGAGGCCTGGTAGGCCACCGGCAGCACGAAGAAGACGACCAGCCACAGCAGGCCGGGCAGCAGGAGCAGGTACGGCGTCCGGCGGCCCCGCCTGCGGGCCGGCTTCACCCGCGGGACCGGCGCCGGGGGCGGTGACGGGGACGGCGCCCGGGGCGGCGGCGGCTGCTGGGTGACGGTGGCCATCAAATGGCCTCCTTCCCGGCGGTTTCCACGCCGGCGGGGTCCACCGTCCCCGCGAGCAGGGACTGCGCGGCGTCGAGGCCGAAGGTGTGCGCCGGGTTCCAGTGCAGGACGACCTCGGCGCCGGGCACCAGCCGGGGGTCGCGGTCGACGTTCTGGACGTAGACCTCGAACGCGGTGCAGACCGGGCTGTCGACGACGAACTGGGTGGAGACGCCGAGGTAGCTGGAGTCGGAGATCCGGCCGGTGATCCGGTTGCGGCCCTCGGGCACGCGTCCGGCGTCGTCGGCGTGGACGAGGGCGATCTTCTCCGGGCGCACCCCGAGCAGCACCTTGCCGCCGGCCGCCGTGGGGCCGCTGTTGCGTGCCGAGGGCAGGACGAGCCGCCCGCCGCCCGCCTTCAGCACGAGGTCGTCGCCCGACCTGGTGTCGACGTCGGCCTCGATGAAGTTGGACGTGCCGAGGAAGTTGGCGACGAACGTGGTGCGCGGGTTCTCGTACAGCTCGGTGGGCGGGCCGAGCTGCTCGACGCGGCCCCCGTTCATCACGGCGACCGTGTCGGCCATGGTCATGGCCTCCTCCTGGTCGTGCGTGACGTGGACGAAGGTGATGCCGACCTCGGTCTGGATGCGTTTGAGCTCCAGCTGCATCTGACGGCGCAGTTTCAGGTCGAGGGCGCCGAGCGGCTCGTCGAGCAGCAGCACCCTCGGATGGTTGATCAGGGCGCGGGCCACGGCGACCCGCTGCTGCTGGCCGCCGGAGAGCCGGTGCGGCTTCCTGCGGGCCTGCTCGCCGAGCTGGACGAGTTCCAGCATCTCCCCGACCTGCTTCCTCACGTTCTTGACGCCGCGCCGGCGCAGGCCGAAGGCGACGTTCTCGAAGACGTCGAGGTGCGGGAAGAGGGCGTAGGACTGGAAGACGGTGTTGACCGGTCGCTTGTACGGCGGGAGCGCGGTGACGTCCTGGTCGCCGAGGTGGACGGTGCCGCTCGTGGGTTCCTCCAGGCCGGCGATCATCCGCAGGGTGGTGGTCTTGCCGCAGCCGGACGCGCCGAGCAGGGCGAAGAAGGAGCCCTCGGGCACGGTCAGGTCGAGGGGGTGGACGGCGGTGAAGGCGCCGTAGGTCTTGCCGAGGCCGGTGAGGCGGACGTCCCCGCCGCGGGCGTCGGTGTCGTGCGTCGTCCTCATCCCGTCACGCTCCCGTGAGCTTCGCGAACTTCGCTTCGCATGCCGTCTCTTCCTCGGCGCTCAGGGAGCGGAAGGCACGGGACTTGGCCTGCATGTCCTTGTCCGGGAGGATCAGCGGGTCGTCCGCCGCGTCCTCGTCGATCCTCGCGAGCTCGTCCCTCACCCCGTCGACCGGACAGACGAAGTTGATGTGGGCGGCGAGTTCGGCGGCCGGCCGCGGCTCGAAGTAATAGTCGATGAGCCGCTCGGCGTTGGTCTTGTGCCGGGCCTTGTTCGGGATCAGCAGGTTGTCGCTGGACATCATGTAGCCGCTGTCCGGGATCAGGAAGCCGATGTCCGGGTTGTCCGCCTTCAGCTGGACGATGTCGCCGGCCCAGGCGACGCACGCGGCGAAGTCGCCCCTGCTGAGGTCGGAGGTGTAGTCGTTGCCGGTGAAACGGCGGACCTGCCCCTTGTCGACGGCCTTCTGGAGGCGGGCTATCCCCGCGTCGTAGTCGTCGGCGGTGAACCTCTCCGGGTCCTTCTCCATGTCGAGCAGGACCAGGCCCATGGTGTCGCGCATCTCGGTGAGGAGGCCGACGCGCCCCTTGAGCTCCGGGTTGTCCAGCAGGTCGGAGAGGGTCCTCACCTCGACGCCGTCGAGTGCCTTCCTGTTGTAGGCGATGACGGCCGCGATGCCCTGCCAGGGGTAGGAGTAGGCACGGCCCGGGTCCCAGTCGGGGCTGCGGAACTGCGGCGACAGGTTGGCGTAGGCGTGCGGCAGGTGGGACGGGTCCAGCTTCTGCACCCAGCCGAGCCGGATCAGCCGGGCGGCCAGCCAGTCGGTGAGGACGACGAGGTCGCGGCCGGTGTCCTGGCCGGCGGCGAGCTGCGGCTTGATCTTGCCGAAGAACTCGGTGTTGTCGTTGATGTCCTCGGTGTACGTGACCTCGATGCCGGTCCGCCCGGTGAACGCGTCCAGCGTGGGGTGCCCGCGTCCGCTGTCGTCGACGTCCATGTACTCGGTCCAGTTGGAGAAGGCGACGCGCTTCTCCTTCTCCGAGTGGTCCTCGGCCGGTACGCCGCCCTGGGTGTGGCCCGCCGGGGGGATGCCGCAGGCGCTCAGCGCCCCGAGGCCGCCGAACGCGAGCGCGCCGCCCGCGCCGGCGCGCAGCAGGGACCGGCGCGACGGGGCCGCCCTGCCGTCCCGGAGGCCGCGCCGCACGGCGGCCGCCCGGGTTGGGGAAGGGCGGTCCGGTTCGTACTGCTCCATACGCGTGGTGCCTTTCGGAGGGGGCCGCGGGTCGGTCGGCCCGGTGGTCATCGGTCCCCGAAGACCGTGCGGTGCCAGTCCTTGCGGGCCTTCGCCGTATTGTCGGACATCACGTGCTTGAGCTGGGTGTACTCCTCGAACGAGTACGCGGACATGTCCTTGCCGGAGCCGGACGCCTTGTAACCGCCGTGCGGCATCTCGCTGACGATCGGGATGTGGTCGTTGATCCACACGCAGCCGGCCCTGATCTCGCGCGCGGCGCGGCCGGTCCGGTACACGTCCCGGCTCCAGGCGGAGGCGGCGAGTCCGTACGGCGTGTCGTTGGCGAGCGCGATGCCCTCGTCGTCGGTGCCGAAGGGCAGGACGACCAGCACCGGTCCGAAGATCTCGGCCTGCACGACCTCGCTGTCCTGCGGGGCGCCGGTGATCAGGGTGGGCAGGTAGTACGCGCCGGCGGCCAGTTCCCCGCCCGGGGCCCGGCCGCCGGTCACCACGCGGGCGTGGGCACGCGCCCGGTCGACGAAGCCGGCCACCCTGTCGCGCTGCGCGTGCGAGACCAGCGGGCCCAGGTCGGTCCCGGCGGCGAAGGGGTCGCCGAGCCGCACGGTCTCCATGAGCGCGGCGGTGCGCTCCACGAACGCCTCGTGGAGGGGGCGTTGCACGTACGCGCGGGTGGCGGCCGTGCAGTCCTGGCCGGTGTTGATGAGCGCGCCCGCGACCGCCCCGTTGACCGCGGCGTCGAGGTCGGCGTCGTCGAAGACGACGAAGGGCGCCTTGCCGCCGAGTTCGAGGTGGACGCGCTTGCCGGTGCCGGCGGCGACGGCGGCGACCCGCCTGCCCACGGCGGTGGAACCGGTGAAGGAGGTCATGGCCACGTCGGGGTGGCCGACGAGGTGCTCGCCCGCCTCCGGGCCGGTGCCGGTGACGATGTTGACCACGCCGTCCGGGATGCCGGCGTCGGTGGCGGCCCGAGCCAGGAGGAGCGAGGTCAGCGGGGTGCTCTCGGCGGGCTTGAGGACGACCGTGTTGCCCGCGGCGATCGCCGGGAGGATCTTCCACGCGGCCATCTGGAGCGGGTAGTTCCAGGGTGCGACCGAGCCGACGACACCGATGGGTTCGCGGCGCACGCAGGAGGTGTGGTCGCCGGAGTACTCACCGGCCGACTGCCCCGTCAGGTGCCGGGCGGCGCCGGCGAAGAAGGCGATGTTGTCGATGCTCCCGGGGACGTCGAACTCCCGGCTCAGCTTCAGGGGCTTGCCGCACTGCAGGGACTCGGCGCGGGCGAAGTCCTCGGCACGCTCGGCGACCACGGCGGCGAACCGGTGCATCGCGTCGGACCGCTCGCCCGGGGTGGCCCCGGCCCACGTCCCGAACGCCTCGCGCGCGGCGGCGACGGCCGCGTCCACGTCGTCGGCACCGGCGAGTTCGTAGGTGTACACGTCCTCGCCGGTGGCCGGGTCGACGACCGTGTGCGTACGGCCCGAGGTGCCCCGGGCCGGGCGTCCCGCGACGAACTGCGCCCCGTCGGCGCATCGTTCCCGGGCCGGGAACCGTTCCGGGGCCGCGGGGCCGGGGTGCTGCATGGCGCTCTCCTCCGTCGTCCGAGGGGGCGGCGTGGCGCCGGCTCGATGTGAGGGCCGATCCTGGCAGAGACATGCGGTACCAACAAGTGATTCCGTTGTTTCCATTTAATTAAGCGACGAAATCTGTCGGCAGGGCATCGCGTGATCGCGGAAAGGACAGGCGGATTGTCGGTGCCGCCTGCGAGACTCGCGCGCATGGGCAGGACCACGGAGGCGGAGAAGGACATGGACCAGGCTGCGACCGCGGCGGGAACCGGGGTGATCGATTCCCGGGAGGCGTTGATCGAGGCACTGGCGGCCGGGGAGCGGATCAAGTTCCTGCACTTCTGGGGGCACCGGCCCCTGCCCGACGGCCGGATCGGCGCGAGCTGCCTGAGCCAGTGGTGGCCGTCGCCGTTCACGGTGGACGGCCTGACCTACGGGACCGCCGAGCACTGGATGATGGCGGCCAAGGCCCGGATGTTCGCGGACCCGGAGGCGGAGCGGAGGATCCTGGCCGCGGGGCACCCCGCCGACGCGAAGAAGGAGGGCCGCCTCGTCCGGAACTTCGACGAGGCGGTCTGGCGGCGCGAGCGGTTCCGTGTCGTCGTCGAGGGCAGCACGCACAAGTTCGCCGCCCACGCGGACCTGCGCGCCTTCCTGCTGGACACGGGCGACCGCGTCCTGGTCGAGGCGAGCCCCAGGGACCGCGTCTGGGGCATCGGGCTCGGGGCGAAGAACGACAGGGCGTCGGACCCCGCCCAGTGGCGCGGCGCGAACCTCCTGGGCTTCGCCCTGATGCGGGCCCGCGCCCGCCTCCGGGACCGGGCCGGGTCGAGCCGGACCGGATCGGGTGCCGGGTCCGCCGGCCCCGCGTGATCAGGACGGCCGGTCCTACCAGTAGGGCGTGGTGAGGACGAGGAGGCCGAAGCAGGCGCCCAGGAGGATGCCGGCCCAGCCGCAGATCAGACCGGCCAGGGCGTGGCCCGGGTTGGTGGCCTCGCCGTGGCCGGTCTGGTCT
>NZ_LIRG01000298.1 GCF_001419695.1 Streptomyces prasinopilosus | reverse complement strand
CGACCAGAGCCCGAGGCGGCTCCCGGCGTCGCCGTGTGCCCCTGCGCCTGCTGCTTCCGCTGCTCGTCCTCGTCGCCCTGGCGGCGATGCTCATGCTGCGCGGCTACACGCACAGCGAGATCCTCGCCGACCACCGCGTCCAGGCGCCCGCCCCCACGGACGAGGTGCCGCGGAAGATCCTCGAGGGCGGCCCGGTCATCGACGCCCGGGACGGCCGCACCGAGAGCCTGAGCGTGCCCGACAGGCATCTGGTCCTCACCTTCGACGACGGCCCGGACCCGGTCTGGACCCCGCGCGTGCTGGACGTGCTGAAGAAGCACGACGCGCACGCGGTGTTCTTCGTCACCGGCACCATGGCCTCCCGCTACCCGGACCTCGTCCAGCGCATGGTCGACGAGGGCCACGAACTGGGCCTGCACACCTTCAACCACCCCGACCTCTCCCTGCAGTCCAAGAAGCGCATCGACTGGGAGCTGTCGCAGAACCAGCTGGCGCTCACCGGCGCGGCCGGGGTGCGTACCTCGATCTTCCGCCCGCCGTACTCCTCCTTCTCCGCCGCCATGGACAACGAGTCCTGGCCGGTCACCGAGTACATCGGCAGCCTCGGCTACATCACCGTCGTCAACAACACCGACAGCGAGGACTGGCAGCGGCCCGGCGTCGACGAGATCATCCGCCGTGCCACGCCGGAGAACGGTGAGGGTGCCATCGTCCTGATGCACGACTCCGGCGGCGACCGCAGCCAGACCGTCGAGGCGCTGGACAGGATGCTGCCCGACCTGAAGAAGGACGGCTACGCGTTCGACAACCTCAGCGAGGCCCTGGACGCGCCCGGCGCGATGAGCCCGGTGACCGGCTCCGAACTGTGGAGGGGCAAGGCGTGGATCTTCCTGGTCCAGGCCTCGGAGAAGGTCACCGGCGCCCTGGCGGTGGGCCTGGCCATCGTCGGCACCCTGGTCATCGGCCGCTTCGTGCTGATGCTCGTCCTCTCCGCCGTCCACGCCCGCCGGGTGCGCCGCCGGGGCTTCGGCTGGGGCCCGCCGGTCACCGAACCGGTGACCGTACTGGTCCCGGCCTACAACGAGGCCAAGTGCATCGAGAACACCGTCCGTTCCCTGATGGCCAGCGACCACCCCATCGAGGTCCTGGTCATCGACGACGGTTCCAGCGACGGCACGGCCCGCATCGTCGAGGCCATGGGGCTGCCCAACGTCCGGGTGATCCGCCAGCTCAACGCGGGCAAACCGGCCGCGCTCAACCGGGGTCTGGCCAACGCCCGCCACGACATCGTCGTGATGATGGACGGCGACACGGTCTTCGAGCCGTCCACCGTCCGCGAACTCGTCCAGCCCTTCGGCGACCCGAAGGTGGGAGCCGTGGCGGGCAACGCGAAGGTCGGCAACAAGGACAGCCTCATCGGCGCCTGGCAGCACATCGAGTACGTGATGGGCTTCAACCTGGACCGCCGCATGTACGACGTCCTCGGCTGCATGCCGACCATCCCGGGGGCCGTCGGCGCCTTCCGCCGCTCGGCCCTGATCCCGATCGGCGGCATGAGCGACGACACGCTCGCCGAGGACACCGACGTCACCATGGCACTGCACCGGGCCGGCTGGCGCGTGGTCTACGCGGAGAACGCCCGCGCCTGGACCGAGGCCCCGGAGACCGTGCAGCAGCTGTGGTCCCAGCGCTACCGCTGGTCCTACGGCACCATGCAGGCCATCTGGAAGCACCGCCGCGCCGTGATCGACAAGGGGCCCTCGGGCCGCTTCGGCCGCGTGGGCCTGCCCTTCGTCTCCCTGTTCATGATCGTGGCCCCGCTGCTGGCGCCCCTGATCGACGTCTTCCTGCTCTACGGCATCGTCTTCGGCCCGACGCAGAAGACGATCGTGGCGTGGCTGGGCGTCCTGGCGATCCAGGCGGTCTGCGCGGCCTTCGCCTTCCGTCTCGACCGCGAACGCATGACCCACCTCATCTCGCTGCCGCTGCAGCAGCTCCTCTACCGCCAGCTCATGTACGTCGTGCTGCTCCAGTCCTGGATCACGGCGCTCACCGGCGGCCGCCTGCGCTGGCAGAAGCTGCGGCGCACCGGCGTCGTCGAGGCGCCCGGCGGCTCGGTGCCGCGCCAGAACGCGCGGACCGACGACGATCGGAGGCCCGTGGCATGACCCGCGGACACACCACCGGCACGGGCCCCGCCCCGGAGCCGGCCGGCCCGTACGGAACCGCCCGCCCCGGGGAGGCGCACGGGGCCCCCGGGGTGCCGCCCGCCCTCCCGCGCCAGCGGACGGCCGGGCCCGAGCCCGCGGCGGATCCCGCCGCCCCGGCCGCCCCCGGGAAACCGGGCCGTGACCGCTACCTCGACCTGCTGCGCTCCATCGCCCTGGTCCGCGTCGTGGTCTACCACCTGTTCGGCTGGGCCTGGATGACGGTGCTGTTCCCGTCGATGGGCGTGATGTTCGCGCTGGCCGGTTCGCTGATGGCGCGTTCGCTGAAGCGTCCGGCGGGGAGCGTGATCCGCGGCCGGCTCCGCCGCCTCCTGCCGCCCCTGTGGGCGTTCGCCGCGGTCGTGCTGGCGATGATGTTCGCCGCCGGCTGGGACCCGGTGGAGGAGGACGGTTCCCGGGGCCTGATCGGACTGTTCAACTACCTCGTCCCGATCGGCGCTCCGCCCTACCCCTGGGAGCTCGGCTCCCCGTCGGGCCTGCTGGACACCACGTGGGCGGTGCAGGCCGCGGGCCCGCTGTGGTACCTGCGCGCCTACCTGTGGTTCGTGATCGCGTCGCCGCTGCTGCTGTGGGCGTTCCGCCGGGCCCCCTGGCCGACCCTGCTCGCCCCCCTGGCCCTGACGGCGGTCGTCGGCACGGGCCTGGTGACCATCCCCGGTGAGACGGGCCGTGCGATCACCGACTTCGCGGTGTACGGCGGGTGCTGGGTGCTGGGCTTCGCCCACAACGACGGCATGCTGCAGCGGATCCCGCGGTACATGTCGGTCTCCTGCGCGTCACTGGTGATGGCCTTCGGCCTGTGGTGGGCGTCGAACCACCTGGGTCCCGACGGCTGGGACCTCAACGACATCCCGCTGGCCCAGGCCGCCTGGTCGTTCGGTTTCGTCGTGATCCTGCTCCAGTACTCCCCGTCCTGGCGGGAGCTGCCGGGACGCCTGGCGCGGTGGGACAGGCTGGTGACGCTCTCCAACAACCGGGCGGTCACCATCTACCTGTGGCACAACATGCTGATCATGGCGACGGTCCCGCTGGTCGACCTGCTGTACCGGATCCCGTTCATGCAGAGCGAGCGCGGGGTGGAGGCGATCAGCAGCACGTACACGCTGTGGATGTTCGCCCTGATCTGGCCCCTCATCGGTCTGGCGGTGCTCGCGACCGGCTGGGTCGAGGACCTCGCGGCGAAGCGGAGGCCCCGCCTGTGGCCGAACGGCGCGACGCGTTCCCCCGGCCGGCGGACCGGGGGCCGGGCCGCCGGCCGCCGGGGCTGACGCCGGGAGCGGTCCGCACTGCCCCGACCGTCCGGTGGCCGGGGCGCCGCCCGCCTCCCCCGGCCACCGGACGGCCAGGGCCGCGCAGCGCCTCCACGACCCGCCTCCATGCCCCGTCAGGTGTGGCCCGGTGCCGGGGGTGGCGCCGGCGGCAGTGCCGGGCCGGTGTCCGCGCCCGTCGCGGGCCCGCGACGG
>NZ_LIRG01000297.1 GCF_001419695.1 Streptomyces prasinopilosus | reverse complement strand
TTGGTTCTGAAACCACGAACGACCCCATGCCAGGTCACGGCGTGGTGCGGTTGATGTTTCATAGTGTTTCGGTGGTCATAGCGTAGGGGAAACGCCCGGTTACATTCCGAACCCGGAAGCTAAGCCTTACAGCGCCGATGGTACTGCAGGGGGGACCCTGTGGGAGAGTAGGACGCCGCCGAACTCCTTTTAGAGCTCTGGCTCTTGGGCACGCAGCCCGAGAGCCAGAGCTTTTTTGTTTTGAGGTAGGGTCAGTGAGCATCATCAATACGTTTCCCCCAGGAGGTCCCCGGGTGGAGGTCCAGGAGACTCGCGTCCAGACGGACCGTGTCCTCACCATCCCGAACATCCTCAGCATGGCGCGACTTCTCGGCGTGCCCCTCTTCCTGTGGCTGATCCTCCGACCGGAGTTCGGAGGCCCGAAGAGTGACGGCTGGGCGCTCCTGGTGCTCGCTCTGAGCGGTGTCAGTGATTATCTGGACGGCAAGCTCGCGCGCCGCTGGAACCAGATCAGCAGCCTCGGCCGGCTGCTGGATCCGGCAGCGGACCGGCTCTACATTCTTTCGACCCTTGTCGGTCTCACCTGGCGCGAGATTCTTCCGCTCTGGCTGACCGCCGTCCTCCTGGCCCGTGAGCTGGTCCTTCTGGTGATGGTGGGCATCCTCCGGCGTCACGGCTATCCGCCGCCGCAGGTGAACTTCCTCGGGAAGGCGGCCACCTTCAACTTGATGTACGCCTTCCCGTTGCTCCTGCTCAGTGACGGTAGTGGCTGGATCCCGTCACTCGCTGCAATTTTCGGATGGGCGTTCGCCGGATGGGGTACAACCCTCTATTGGTGGGCAGGAGTCCTCTATATGGTGCAGGTCCGCCGCCTGGTTCGTGCGGACGCCATGACCGGCTGACTCGCCGAGTGGCACGCGCAGCGTCGCGCGATGGCTCGCAGTGGAAAAGTGCGGGACAATCTCGGTGGATGAAGTCGGTCAGACCGTCATCTCTTCGAGGAGGACGCTTCCGACATGAAGGCCGTCGTGATGGCCGGGGGCGAAGGCACGCGCCTTCGTCCTATGACCTCAAGCATGCCCAAGCCGCTCCTGCCGGTGGCCAACCAGCCGATCATGGAGCATGTTCTGCGGCTGCTCAAAAGGCATGGGCTCAACGAAACCGTTGTGACCGTCCAGTTCCTGGCATCGCTCGTCAAGAACTATTTCGGTGACGGCGAGGAGCTCGGAATGGAGCTCACCTATGCCAATGAGGAGAAGCCACTCGGTACCGCAGGGAGCGTCAAGAACGCCGAGGAGGCACTGAAGGACGACACCTTCCTCGTCATCTCCGGCGACGCGCTGACGGATTTCGACCTGACCGAGCTGATCAACTTCCACAAGGAGAAGGGTGCGCTGGTCACGGTCTGCCTGACCCGGGTGCCCAACCCGCTGGAATTCGGTATCACCATCGTGGACGAGGAAGGCAAGGTCGAGCGCTTCCTGGAGAAGCCGACCTGGGGACAGGTCTTCTCCGACACGGTGAACACCGGGATCTACGTCATGGAGCCCGAGGTCTTCGACTACGTCGAGCCCGACGTGCCCGTCGACTGGTCCGGTGATGTCTTCCCGCAGCTGATGAAGGAAGGCAAGCCCGTCTACGGCTTCATCGCCGAGGGCTACTGGGAGGACGTCGGCACCCACGAGAGCTATGTGAAGGCGCAGGCCGACGTCCTCGAGGGGAAGGTCGACGTCGACATCGACGGCTTCGAGATCTCCCCCGGCGTATGGGTCGCCGAAGGCGCCGAAGTACACCCCGACGCCGTGCTGCGCGGACCTCTCTACATCGGCGACTACGCCAAGGTCGAAGCCGGCGCCGAGATACGTGAGCACACGGTCGTGGGGTCCAACGTCGTGGTGAAGAGCGGGGCCTTCCTGCACAAGGCCGTCGTCCACGACAACGTGTACGTCGGACCGCACAGCAACCTGAGGGGCTGCGTCCTCGGCAGGAACACCGACGTCATGCGCGCGGCCCGGATCGAGGACGGCGCCGTCATCGGCGACGAGTGCCTGATCGGTGAGGAATCCATCGTCCAGGGCAACGTACGGGTCTACCCGTTCAAGACGATCGAGGCCGGTGCGTTCGTCAACACCTCGGTCATCTGGGAGTCCAGGGGACAGGCGCACCTCTTCGGCGCCCGCGGGGTGTCGGGCATCCTGAACGTCGAGATCACACCCGAACTCGCCGTTCGGCTGGCCGGCGCCTACGCGACGACCCTGAAGAAGGGGTCGACGGTCACCACCGCCCGGGACCACTCCCGCGGTGCCCGTGCCCTGAAGCGCGCGGTCATCTCCGCGCTGCAGGCCAGCGCCATCGACGTACGGGACCTGGAGAACGTGCCGCTGCCCGTGGCCCGGCAGCAGACCGCCCGGGGCAGTGCGGGCGGCATCATGATCCGGACCACCCCCGGGGTGCCGGACTCCGTCGACATCATGTTCTTCGACGGGCAGGGCGCCGACCTCTCGCAGGGAGGCCAGCGCAAACTGGACCGGGTGTTCGCGCGGCAGGAGTACCGGCGCGCGTTCCCCGGCGAGATCGGTGATCTGCACTTCCCGGCGAGCGTCTTCGACTCGTACACCGGCTCACTGCTGCGGAACGTCGACATCACAGGGATCGCGGAGGCCGGGCTGAAGGTGGTCGTGGACGCCTCCAACGGCAGCGCGGGACTCGTCCTGCCGAGTCTGCTCGGCAAGCTCGGAGTGGACTCGCTCACCATCAACCCGGGACTCGACGAATCCAGGCCGACCGAGACGGCCGAGGTCCGGCGGGCGGGACTGGTACGGCTCGGCGAGATGGTGGCATCCTCCGGCGCCGCGTTCGGCGTGCGGTTCGACCCGGTCGGCGAGCGGCTCTCCCTCGTCGACGAGAAGGGGAGGATCATCGAGGACGACCGGGCCCTGCTCGTCATGCTCGACCTCATCGCGGCCGAGCGGCGCAGCGGCCGGGTCGCGCTCCCCGTGACCACCACCAGGATCGCCGAGCAGGTGGCGGCCTACCACGGCACCCAGGTGGAGTGGACGACCACCTCGCCCGACGACCTCACCCGTGTGGGCGGTGAGGAGGGCACGATCTTCGGCGGTGACGGCAAGGGCGGCTTCATCGTTCCGGAGTTCAACAGGGTCTACGACGGCACCGCGGCCTTCGTGCGGCTCATCGGCCTGGTGGCCAGGACGCAGCTCACGCTCAGCCAGATCGATGCGCGGATCCCGCGTGCGCACGTCCTCAAGCGCGATCTGGCGACCCCGTGGGCGGTCAAGGGACTCGTGATGCGGCGAGTCGTCGAGGAGGCCGGTGACCGCTTCGTGGACACCACTGACGGTGTGCGCGTGGTGGAAGCCGACGGCCGCTGGGTGATGGTGCTGCCCGACCCGGCCGAGGCGGTCACCCACCTGTGGGCCGAAGGCCCCGACGACGCCTCCGCCCAGGCCCTGCTCGACGAGTGGGCAGCGGTCGTGGACAGCGCCGGACGGTAGCGGGAACCGGGCG
>NZ_LIRG01000296.1 GCF_001419695.1 Streptomyces prasinopilosus | reverse complement strand
CCCGGCCGTCACCGGACTCGGACGGGCGGCCTCTCCGCCCGCCCATTCCGGAAAGATCACCCCATTCGGACCGGCCGCCCGCGCAATGCGGTCGACCGGCATGTTTTTCTGCCCGGACGTCGAACCGTTCCGGCGCCCGCCGCGTCTCCACGCCCGATGCGGCATCGCGATCGAAGTCGTCTCGGGATGCCTTCCGGATGTACCGGTCCTTTACGGAAAAGAGCTGCTGAAATGGTGTTAACAGGTCATGGGAGAAGGACCGCCGACTGGCTCGTCGGGGGCGCGCTGGTGATGGCGCTCGCGGGTGTCACGGGATGCTCGGGCGACACGGACTCCGCCGCGGACAAGAAGCCCGCCGCCGGCAGTTCGGCGCCGGCCGGCTCGGGCGAGCCGGAGAAGGGCGAGCAGGAGAGCGGTGCGCCGGCGCCGCGGTCCTCGGCCGCCGACCAGGCCACCGCCGAAGGGGCGGTCGCCGCGTGGGTCGCCGCGGTCATCAAGGGAGACGCCGAGGAAGCGTGCCTGCTGATGGGGGAGGCGGCCACCGGCGCGTCGCCCGCGAAGGCCGGCAGCCCCTCGACGTGCGGCAGCGACGCGCCCCGGGCGAAGCAGATGGAGAAGGCCGTCGGGAGCTTCCGTGAGTCGTTCACACCCGAACCGCCCACGGACGACCCGAAGGTGGAAGCCGCTCAGGTCCCGGCCACCGGTGACGAAGTGGTGATCCCCGCCGACAGGATCACCGTCGACGGGAAGACCCTCGAAGAGGTCATCCTGTCCAACTCCACCGGCGTGAGCCGGGAGGACCTGAACGTCAACGTGGAGGCCGGCAAGATCGAGGACGCCTGGTACGTCACCAACCTCGACTTCGACATCGGCTGAGCGCGCAGCGGTGCGACGTCGGCCCCCGGGCCGTGCCCGAGGGCGTGACCCGGGGGCCGACGTCGCACCGCAGGCCCTACGCGGCCCGGCCCCAGTGCTCCCTGGACTCGTCCTCCTCCGGCGGGAACTGCGCGGCCTTCTCGCGGGCGCGCAGGCCGGCCCAGGCGAGGAGGGACACGCCGGTGAGGTACCAGGGGACCGGCCACAGGACGGGCCACCAGCGAGCGGACGGTTCGAGGAGGAGGTCGGCGGCGGCCGAGGCCATGCCCGCGGCGAGGCTCCAGCACAGCAGGCGGCCGGCGTACCGGACGGCGCGGGTGAGCCGTTCCGGGCCGGTACGGCAGCGCGGGCGGGAACGGCGGGTGGGCAGGGACCTGCCCGGTTCGCTCATCGCGGAAGGATCCTTCACGGGCGTGGCGGGAACGCGGCCGGACCGGCCGGACGCGATCAGTGTGCAGGCCATGGAGCGGCGTCCACAGGAACGTCACGGAGCGCACACACCCTCTGAGACAAGTTGCCACCAGGGGTTCTTCCACGCCCACCCGCGCGCGGCCTGGGTGAGCGCTGTCCGTTGAGGTGACTTTGACGTTCGTGATCTGGCTGGAAAAGCACCGTCAGAGTCGGCAAGCGGCCCGGTCCGGGCTGTCTCGAAGATTTTCGGTCAAGGGCGCCGTGAGGAAAGGGCGCGAGACGGGCGGTTCCGCGCGCCGGTACGGCACGGCTTGCCCTCATTTTCCGGCAGGAGGCACAGGGAAGCGGCGGGGCCGATTCCGGCCCGCCTACGGAGGGAGTTCGGGGGCAGGACGTGCCGTTTTGTGTGCGTCCTGTGACAGCTTGTGGGGCGCTGGTGACCACTGGGGTTGCTGGGTCTGACTTCCTGTGGGGGAAGCTGATGCACTCGCGTGCTGGAAGCACGCCGTTTCGGCGTGCCCGGAAATCGTCGCGCTACGGACTCGTAGCCGCCCTGGCGGCCTTGTCACTGGTCGCTCCGGCGGCCCCGGTGTTCGCCGCCCCGTCGCCGTCGCCCGCGGATCCGGGGCCGACGTCGCGGTGGGGCGAGAAGACCGACTTCGAGGTGCCGCCGGTCAAGGTCGGCACGACGCGGCCGGTCCCGGGCGAGGCCGAGGCCGAACCGACGGAGGAACAGGCCGCGTGGCGGGCGGAGCAGGAGGAACGCGCCCGCACCGGTGAGAACCCGAAGGGGGCGTCCCGGTCGGCGGCGGCCGGTGCCGCACCGACGGTGTACGTGCCGGAGGACCAGGGCGCGGTGCCCTGGCACCAGATCTCGGACTTCCGGATCACCGACGCCCTGGTGGCCCGGATCAACCTCTCCACCGGCAACCTGATGCTCGCCGCCACGGACTTCGAGATCGCGGGCGTGGGCAGGACGCTGCGCCTGGCACGGACGTACAACTCCCTCGACGCGCCCTGGGGCAAGGTGTCCCAACGGTGGTGGCAGGAGTACGAACGCTACCTCCAGCTCTTCTCCGGCGAGGTCGTGCTCCACGACAGCACCGGCGCCACCGTCCGCTTCACCGAGAACGCCGGCGGCACCTTCACCACGCCCAAGGGCTACTCCAAGGACCTGAAGAGGAACGCGGACGGCACCTACACGCTGACCGACCGCAAGTCCGGCTCCAAGGACACCTACGACGAGCACGGCACGCTGACCGAGGTCACCGACAAGAACCACGGCACCCTCACGATCGACCAGCACGACGAGGGCACGGAGCACAAGGGCTTCAAGCTCACCGAGACCCGCTCCGGCCGCTGGATCGACCTGGTCAGGACGGACGCCAGTCAGTGGCAGGCCAAGGACCACACGGGCCGCACCGCCGTCTTCGACCTCAACGCGGCCGGCGACCTGGCGAAGACCACCGACACCGAGGGCAAGTCCACCGTCTTCGCCTACGACTCCTCCCGCCGCCTCACGAAGATCACCACCCCGGAGGGGCGCGTCACGGTCTTCACCTACGACGCCGAGAACCGCGTCCGCTCCATGCTGCGGGCCACCGAGTTCGACGCCGCGGCCGGGCACACCGGCCCGACGTACACCTACGCGTACTCGAACACCGACCCGTCCGCGGCCGGGACGACGACGGTCACCGACCCCGAGCAGCACGCGACGACGTACGAGCACAACGCTGACGGCGGCGTCACCAAGGTCACCGACGCGCTCGGACACCACCGCAAGCGGACGTTCGACGCCAACCACAACATCGACAGCGCCGAGGACGCGATGGGCGTGGGCGGGGGAGCGGGCAACGTCACCACGTACGGCTGGGACGCGCGCAACAACCCCACCTCGGCCGAACTGCCCACCGGTGCGACCGCGACACTGACCGGCTACCAGACCATCGCCGGCGCGGACCTGCCGAAGACGCTCACCAGCGCCGACGGCGAGAAGACCGACTACACCTACGACACCGCCGGCAACACCAGGTCCGTCGCCGTCACCGGCACCGGCGGGGGCAGGCGGACCTTCGACCGCAACCCCGCCACCCCCACCTGCGACGGCTTCGAAGGGCAGGTCTGCAAGGTCACCACCACCCTGTCGGACACCAGGTCGGTGTCCACCTCGTTCGACTACGACGCCAAGGGCAACCTGTCCAAGGTCGACCTCCCCGCCCCGCTGGGCGACACCACCTACACCTACGACGCGCTGGGCCGGCCCGAAACGGTCACCGACGGACGCGGCGTCAAGACGGTGTACGGGTACGACCACCGCGACCGGATCGTCCTGGTCTCCTCCGCCGGCACCACGGTGCGCTACCACTACGACGGCGACGGCAACCTGCGGCAGCGCGACGACGGCACGGGTGTGACCAAGTACGCGTTCGACCCGCTGTCCAGGGAAACGGTCCGCACGCTGCAGAACGGCTCGCAGACCAAGCTCACCTACACGCCCGCGGGCAACGTCGACACCTACCAGGACCCGGCCGGCGTCACCGACTACACCTGGAACGAGGTCAACAAGCTCACCGGGCTGAAGGACCCGACCGGCAGGACCACCACGTACAAGTACGACGCCAACGACTTCCGCACCACGACCACCTACCCCGGCGGCACCGTCCAGACGGTGACCCCGGACAAGTCCGGCCGCCCGGAGAAGATCAGGGCGACCTCGCCCAAGGGCACTCTGGTCGACCTCGCCTACTCCTACTCCAACGCCGGCACGGACGGCACCAAGATCCGCACCCGCACCGACGCGGTCACCGGACTGAAGACCACCTACACCTACGACGGCGCCGGCCGCTTCTCCTACGCCAAGGAGGAGAAGGGCACCACGCTCACCTCCTCCTGGCAGTACTGCTACGACCAGGCGGGCAACCTCACCAGCCAGGGTGTGGACCCCGGTTGCCCGCGCGGCACCACCTACACCGTCAACGACGCCCAGCAGATCACCGCCAAGAACGGCTCCACCGCCAACTGGTCCTACGACAAGGCCGGCAACGAGACCGCCGGCGCCTCCACCCCCGAAGGCACCCGCACGGGTGAGGAGTGGTCCGACCACAGCCAGATGACGTCGATCACCGTCGCCGGCAAGACGTACGCCGGGCAGTACGGCTCCACCGACCAGGGCGAACGGATCAAACTCGGCGACACCTTCTTCCACAACGGCCCGCTCGGGCTGTCCGCCAAGACCGCGGCCGGCGTGGACATGGGATTCAACCGGGAACCCGGGGGCACCTTGAATTCCATGACGACCGGGGGCAGTTCGTACTACTACCTCACCGACGCGCTCGGTTCCGTCGTCGCGCTCGCGGACGGGTCCGGCACCAAGGTGAACACCTACGACTACAGCCCCCGCGGCGTCCAGCGCGCCACCACCACCGAGAAGGTCCCCCAGCCCTACCGGTTCGCCGGCGGCTACCAGGACCCCACCGGCCTGTACCACTACGCGGCCCGCTACTACGACCCCCACCTCGGCCGCTTCACCCAGCCCGACCCCTCCGGCCAGGAGAAGAACCCCTACCTCTACGCCGAGGGCGACCCCGTCAACCGCATCGACCCCAGCGGACTGCTCTCCCTCGACATCAGCGGGGAGGTCTGCTACTACCTCTGCGTCGGCGGCGGCCGGGAGAAGGACGACAGCGGAAACAGCGCGTGGTCCGTGACCTTCGGTGTGGGGAGCCCCGGAGCCAGCGCCTCACTGGGCGGATCCAGCGGAGACGTCGGCCAGGGGTGGACGGGCGAGTGGTCGTGCGGAGTGGGGACCGTCAGCGTCACCGGCAACACACAGGGTGACGCGGGATTCGAGACGGGCGGCAGCACCGGTAAGTGCTCGATGAACGCAAAGTACACGTTCTAGAAGAAGAAGACCCCGAAGGAGCGCCGCCATGGTCCTCACCGTTCAACTGGCCGCGATGGAATACCTGGCCAAACCCAAAGGGCCCTCCTGGAGTCCCTTCCTGGCGGTGGGAATGGTGGTGCTCTTCGCGGTCGTCATCGTCTTCCTCCTCTCGAGGAAACGTCGCCGCTGACGCGCACGCGAGCGGGGGAGGGGCCGGGTGGGCGCACGGTCCACCCGGTCCCTCGGGCAACCGGACCACCAACCATGGACCAAGGATCGTGGTATGCAGATCTTCGTGGGCATCCTCATGTCCCTCTTCGGGATCTTCTTCTTCTTCGTGGGACCGTTGTTCGCCGAGCGCACGAACCGGACTGCGGGCGGTGGATTCTTCGATGCCTACAACCGCGTCGTCTTCAGACTGGTCGGCGGATTCTTCGCGATCGGGGGGATCCTCTACGCCGCGGGAATGTTCCGCTGATCCCCTGGCGGCGAAACGACGGCCGTGAAGCGGTTCGACCGGGTTTCCGGAAGTGGGATCAAGAAGGGCGGTCCGGGCCGGGGGAAAGGTGCCGGCGGGGAATTCCCCGCGCATCCCAGCCGGTTCAGCGCCGGCAGGGGGCACGTCCTCCACGGCCCGGCAGCGGTGCGGGCCGAGCGAGGTCAACCCGGTGAGGCCCCCAGGGGGGTGACGTCCTCCACGCCCGCGCCGGCGCCGGATCCCCGGCCGGCAGGGCGCGGTACTCGTCGAGTCGTGCGGTGGCACCGTGACGGTTCGAGAGCGTGGGAGGGGACTGGAGGGACGGGGTGTGACAACACCGCCCCCCGGCCCCGACCCCGGCTGGAAGGGGAGGGCGGGGCCGCCGGCCCGGACGGCACGACCGGGGACGGGCACCCGAGCGCGGACGGAGGCGGGAG
>NZ_LIRG01000295.1 GCF_001419695.1 Streptomyces prasinopilosus | reverse complement strand
GTCCCCCCACCCGTCCCCGGCCGGTTCCGGAGCGCCCCCCGAGACCTGAGAGAATGGTGCGCATGGCGACTGACCGACCTCGTGTGCTCTCCGGAATCCAGCCCACCGCAGGCTCGTTCCACCTCGGCAACTACCTCGGCGCCGTCCGCCAATGGGTGGCCCTGCAGGAGAGCCACGACGCGTTCTACATGCTCGCCGACCTGCACGCGATCACGCTTCCGCAGGACCCGAAGGAGCTGCGCGCCAACACCCGGCTCGCCGCCGCCCAGCTGCTGGCCGCCGGACTCGACCCGGACCGCTGCACGCTCTTCGTCCAGAGCCACGTGCCCGAGCACGCCCAGCTCGCCTGGATCATGAACTGCCTCACCGGCTTCGGCGAGGCCTCCCGCATGACCCAGTTCAAGGACAAGTCCGCCCGGCAGGGCGCCGACCGCGCCTCCGTCGGACTGTTCACGTACCCGATCCTGCAGGTCGCGGACATCCTGCTCTACCAGGCCGACGAGGTGCCGGTGGGCGAGGACCAGCGCCAGCACATCGAGCTGACCCGCGACCTCGCCGACCGCTTCAACGGCCGGTTCGGCGCGACCTTCACGATGCCGAAGCCGTACATCCTCAAGGAGACGGCGAAGATCTACGACCTCCAGGACCCGACGGTCAAGATGAGCAAGTCGGCGTCCACGCCGAAGGGCCTCATCAACCTCCTGGACGAGGTGAAGGCCACCGCCAAGAAGGTGAAGAGCGCGGTCACCGACACCGACACCGTGATCCGCTACGACGTCGAGAACAAGCCGGGCGTGAGCAACCTGCTCACGATCCACTCGACCCTCACCGGCACGGGCGTCGCCGAGCTGGAGGAGCGTTACGCCGGCAAGGGCTACGGGGCGCTGAAGACGGACCTCGCCGAGATCATGGTCGAGTTCGTGACCCCCTTCAAGGAGCGCACCCAGCAGTACCTGGACGACCCCGAGACGCTCGACTCGGTCCTGGCCAAGGGCGCCGAGAAGGCCCGCGCCGTCGCCGCGGAGACCCTCGCCCTGGCCTACCAGCGGGTGGGCTTCCTGCCCGCCAAGCACTGACCGGGTCCCGGCCCCGGCCGCCGCGGAACTGAACGCGGACCCGGCCGCGATTCGTACCACCGGGTGAGCGCCGTACATCACTCCGGCTGCGCCTGCCCGGGAGCGGGCCGTGGCCGTACAGTCGGTACCGGGCGGCCGCTCCGGCGGCCACCCTCCTGTGTGCCGGGCCGGTACCACCGCCCGGACCGGCACCACCGCGACGGCGGAAACGACGGCAACGACGGACGAAGGAGACGACGTGGGGACCGTAACGATCGGTGTGTCGATCGCGGTCCCGGAGCCTCACGGCAGCCGGCTTCAGCAGCTGCGCAAGGGCTTCGGTGACGCCGCTGCTCACGGTATCCCCACCCATGTCACCCTGTTGCCGCCCACGGAGGTCGACGAGGGCGACCTGCCGGCCATCGAGACGCATCTGAGCGAGGTCGCCGCGACCGGCCGCCCGTTCCCCATGCGGCTCTCCGGCACCGGCACCTTCCGGCCCCTGTCACCGGTCGTGTTCGTCCGGATCGTGGAGGGTGCCGAGGCCTGCACCTGGCTGCAGAAGCAGGTCCGCGACGCGTCCGGTCCCGTCGCGCGGGAGCTGCAGTTCCCGTACCACCCGCACGTCACCGTGGCGCACGGCATCGAGGAGGCGGCGATGGACCGCGCCTTCGAGGAACTCGCCGACTACGAGGCGCGGTGGCCCTGCACCGGATTCGCGCTCTACGAGCAGGGGGCCGACGGGGTGTGGCGCAAGCTACGGGAGTTCCCGTTCGGCTCGCTGGTGGTGCCCCCGCAGTCCGGCCGCGCCGACCTCGGCTCCGTCACCGCCTGCTGATCCCCGGGCCGCGGGAGACCCGGCGGGGCGCCGCGGCACCGTCCCGCGGGAGACCCGGTGCCACCGGGCGCGGTGGTGCCCGTAGCGCCCCTGTACGAGCGACCCGTTCCGGAACCTTGCGTCACTTCCGGAACGGGTGATTAATGGGGTGTCGCTCCACACATGGGTTTTTCCCCGCAGGGGCAAGGGCGGTTCATGGACTGGCTGAAGAAACTCCCGGTCGTCGGCCCGTGGGTCGCGCGGCTGATGCTCACGCACGCGTGGCGGTCCTACGAGCGGATGGAGCGGGTGTACTGGACCCGGCTGGCCGCCGCGATGACGTTCACCAGCTTCGTCGCCCTGTTCCCGCTGCTCACCGCCGCCGCCGCGGCCGGCGCCGCCACGCTCAGCCAGGAGCAGCAGGACACCCTCCAGGACAGGCTCACCGAGCAGGTGCCCGGCATCTCCGACCAGCTGGACATCGGGAACCTGGTGGAGAACGCCGGCACCGTCGGCCTCATCGCCGGTGCCGCCCTGCTGTTCACCGGCATCAGCTGGGCCGGATCGCTGCGGGAGTGCCTGCGCGCGGTGTGGGAGCTGTCCGACCAGGAGGAGAACCCCTTCCTGCGCAAGGCCAAGGACGCGGGCATCCTGGTCGGGATCGGCGGCGCGGTCCTGGTCACCCTGGTCGCCTCCACGGTCGCCTCGACGGCGGTCGGCCGGATCAGTGACGCCATCGGACTGGAGGAGGGCGGCTGGGGCGGGGTCGTGCTGCGGATCGCGGCCTTCGCCGTCGCCGCGGGGGCCGACTTCCTGCTCCTGCTGTACGTCCTGTCGCTGCTGCCCGGCGTCGAACCCGCCCGCCGCCGTCTGGTGGTGGCCGCGCTCATCGGCGCGATCGGCTTCGAACTGCTGAAGCTGCTGCTCAGCGGCTACCTGCAGGGCGTGGCCGCGAAGAGCATGTACGGCGCGTTCGGTGTCCCGGTCGCCTTGCTGCTGTGGATCAACCTCACCATGAAACTGGTCGTGTTCTGCGCCGCCTGGACGGCGACGCAGAGCCGGGACACCGAGGGGGTCACGGACGCGGACGGCGGCGCACCAGATCCGGCAGCGGCCAGCGGCGGTTGACCAGGAACGCCCCGCCCGCGAGCAGGACCAGCACCCCGCCCGTGACGGCGAGCGCGGTCCCGACGCCGCCGGCCCCGCTCCCGGCCGCGGCACTCGCCACCGGCCTGCCGTCCGCGGCCCCGAGCGCGCCCTCGCCCGTGCCGCCCGCCTCGCCGGGGGAGGCGCCGGCGGCCGGCCCGGCGCCGGCCCGCGCGGCGCTCCTGGGCGGCACCAGCTCACCCACCGGATCGACCTTGCCGGCCGCCGCGAACCCCCAGTCGAACAGCTTCGCGGTCTCCTTGTAGACCCGGTTGCCCTCCTTCTTCTCCGGGTTCATCACGGTGACGAGCAGGACCCTGCCGTCCTGCTCGGCGACCCCGGTGAAGGTGGCGCCCGCTTCGGTGGTGTTGCCGTTCTTCACCCCCGCGATGCCCCGGTAGACGGGTATGTCGTAGTCGCCGGACAGCAGCCGGTTGGTGTTCTGGATCTCGAAGGACTCACGGACCTTCTTGCCCTTCTTGCCCTTCCTCGTCTCCCCGGGGAAGTCCGCGCGGACCGTCGAGGCGTACTCCCGGAAGTCCTTCTTCTGCAGTCCGGAACGGGCGATCAGGGTCAGGTCGTACGCGGACGACACCTGCCCCTCGGCGTCGTAGCCGTCCGGGCTCACCACGACCGTGTCGAGGGCCTGGAGCTCCCCGGCGTGCTCGTTCATCTCCTCGACGGTGTTCTCGACGCCCCCGTTCATGGCGGCCAGCACCCGCACGGCGTCGTTGCCCGAGCGCAGGAAGACCCCGAGCCACAGGTCGTGGACGGTGTACGTCTCGTCCTCCTTGATCCCGACCATGCTGGAACCGGGGCCGATGCCGGCCAGGTCGGAGGGCTTCACCCGGTGCTCCGTCGAACTGGGCCACTTCGGCAGCAGGGTGTCGGCGAACAGCATCTTCAGGGTGCTCGCCGGGGCCAGCCGCCAGTGCGCGTTGTGCGCGGCGAGCACCTCGCCCGACTCGGCGTCGGCGACGATCCAGGACCGGGCCGACAGGCCCTTCGGCAGCACCGGCACGCCGCTCGCGAGGTTGACCTGGGTCCCCGCCCGCCCGAGCCGGGCGCCGCCCACCGTCGACATCCCCGCCGGGGGAGCGGCCTTCGAGCCCTTCGAGCCCTTCGAGCCCTTGGCGTCCTTCGAGCCCTCCGGCTTCTTCGACGGGCTCTTCGCCGGGTCGGCCGTGGCGGTCGCCGAGGATCCGGCCGAGGAGTCGGCCGAGGGCCTGGACGAAGGGGCGGCCGACGGGTTCGGGGCCGCGAGGGCGACGGGAGCGGTCAGCGCGGCGGACAGCACTATGGCGGAAGTGACCAACAGCGAGCGCCGGATGGAGTTTCTGGGTGCGGGCACGGTCGGAAACGTACATGCAGCGCCCGGGGAAGTCCCCCCTCCCTCCCCACCCCGCGAACGGAACCGGACACCGGCCGGTGATACTGGAACCATGCCGTGCCCGCCCGGGGGGCCACCCCCGGAGCCCCGGCCGGACCCGGGCGCCCGGCGTTGCGATGAAAGGTCAGATCTGGTGAAGCTCAGCCGCCCCGTCTCCTGGTTCCTGCTCGCCTTCGGTGTGTGGAGCTGGATCATCTGGATCACTTTCGTCAGGAACCTGGTCAAGGACGGCAGCGGGCTCGCCTTCGACGACGGCGAGCCGACGGCGTATTTCTGGGTGCACCTGCTGCTGGCCGTCGTCTCCTTCGTATGGGGGACGGTCATCGGAGGCATCGGGTTGCGCGGTCTGCGCGCACTGAGCCGGACGTCACGGACGTCGTAACGGGAATCTGGGGAACACCGCACCGTGGTCATCGTCTTCGTACTCGTCGCACTGCTGGTCCTGGCCGTCCTGGTGACGGGCAACTGGTACCTGTGGCGCCGTCTGTTCCGCGACACGACCGGGGCCCCGGGCACCGTGCGCCGCGTCGGCGCGGTGGTGATCGCCGGAGGCTGGGCGCTGACCTTCGCGGCGTTCTTCGCCACGCGCAGCGGTGTCCCGTTCCGGCTCAAGCAGGTCCTGGCCTGGCCCGGTTACCTCTGGCTGGCCCTGTGCCTCTACCTGCTCCTCGCGGTGCTCGTGGGCGAGGCCGTCCGCCCGGTGCTGCGCCGGGTCCTGGAGCGCCGGGCACGGCGCGCGGCTACGCGGCCCGGCCAGGAGCAGGAGCCGGAGCGGGAGCGGGAGCCGGCGCCGATACCGGCGGTCTCGGCGGCCGCCGAGACCGCCCCGGCGGCTCCGGCCGCGCCCGGAACGTCACAGCCGGCGGACGCGGACGCCCCCGCAC
>NZ_LIRG01000294.1 GCF_001419695.1 Streptomyces prasinopilosus | reverse complement strand
CCGGGCGCGCGCCCGGCCCGCCCGGAGAGGCCGGGCGGGCCGGGGCCGGGCGGGCACGCGGCGTCCGGACCGGCGGCCGGGGCGGCTGCCGGGACCGGGGGGCCGGGGCGTCCGTCAGGGCTGCAGGGGCATGCTCCAGCAGTTGGAGGTGGCCCGCTTGCCGGACAGCCGGTCGGTCAGCCAGTCGACGGCGTCCCCCTGGTCGGTCAGCAGCGGGGCGAAGTGGTTGAGCAGCGCGCTGCCGCCGTGGGGGAGGACGACGGCCTTGTACGTGACGTCGGCGCCCTTGGCGCACCAGTCGACGGCCAGTTGGCGGGACTGCCCGTGCGGCACGAGGTTGTCGCTGACGCCGGTGGCCAGGCGGACCGGGCCGGACGGCTTCATCGTGCCGATGCGCTGCTCGTCCAGGAAGGACCGGAGGGCGGGGGTGGCGGCGATGATGTCGCCGAGGGACTTTCCGTCCGTGGTCCACCGGGTGCTCTTGGCGAAGCCGTACGAGAAGAGGGCGTCGCCGACGCACATCGTCGACAGGTCGGCGAGCGCGGCCCTGCCGGCGGCGTTCAGGTGCGCCCCGGCGATGGGCTTCAGCTCCGGGTCGGACTGGAGGAAGCCGTTCAGCGACCAGCCCAGCGCGCCCGCCAGTTCGCTGCCGTCGATGGCCTCGGTGACCTTGGTCAGATCGGCGGGCGGCGCGCCGGAGTAGGTGCCGGACAGGATGACGTCGGGGGCATAGGAGGACTGGAGTTCGGCGGCCGCCGCGGTCGCCCCGCCGCCCTGGCTGTACCCGTAGAGCCCGACCGGGGAGGCCGCGGTGACCGACGCCCCGCGCAGCGAGCGGGCGGCACGGACGGCGTCCAGGACCGCGTGGGCCTCGTCGACCCGGTTCACGTAGGTGTGCAGGCGGTCGGTCGCGCCCAGGCCGGCGTAGTCGGTGACGACCACGGCGACGCCCTTGGCGAGGAGGCGGTAGATCACCAGGTCCTCGTAACCGACGGACACGGTCTCGCCGTTGAACCGCAGCGGGTGCTCGAGCCCCATGGACGCGGCGCACTGGTCGCCCTGCCCCAGGGTGCCGGGCGCCACCGCGACCAGGGGACGCGGCCCGCCGCCCTTCCAGGCGGCGGACGGCTCGATGTACGCGCCGGTGACGGCGACCGGCTGCCCGTTCGAGTCGGTGGACTTGTACATCAGCCGGGTCGCGGTCCCCGGCAGCGGGCCCTTGAGGCTGGGCAGGCTCAGGGCCAACGGGAGGGGCTCGCTGCGGACGAGGGCGCCGTCGGCGTCGGGCAGGGACGCGGGCGGGGTGTAGAACGCGGGGATCTCGACCCCCCGGGACACGGCCCCCTCCGCCGCCGCGGCGGGGGCGGCCGCGACGGCCTGGGCGCCGAGGCAGGCCGCGGCGGTGACGGCGACGGCCAGAAGTCTGGGGCGCGGGCGTGCGGGCATGGCGAACCTCCTGTGGAGCGGCGGTCAGGAAGCGGCCTCCGTGCCGGGGCGTCCCGTGAGCGGCCCGGACGGGGAGGCGCGGTGGCGGAGCTGGCGAGCTGAACTGGGGGGAGTGGAGCCTCGGAGCTACGACGGCACGGCGGTGGGACGGCACGACGGCAGGGCGGACCGGCGGCGAGGTGGGGCACACGGGCCCGACGGACCCGTCCGCGCCGCGCGGTGGTGGTACGCATTGAACTTACCTATGGGTAAGTTACTCGAGGTAGCGGTAGGAAGATTACGTTTCGGTAATGTGACGGGCGGTCCGCCGCCCTCCACCGTCCGCTCCCGGCACCGGACCGCCGGCACCGGACCGCCGGCACCGGACCGCCGCACCCCTGGACGGATGAACCCCCGGGCGGACGGATCCCCGGACCACCGGGCCACCGGCCCCTCGGCGCGCCGGAGTTCCCCCGAGGACGCCGGGGACCTCCCCGAACGGACGAGGCCGGGGCGCGTCCGCGCCCCGGCCTCGTGACCTCGTGATGCTCCACGGGCGCCGTCCCGGCGCCCGTGGAGTGACGTTCAACCAACCCCCAGCGGTCCTCCGGCCGCCTTCAGCAGCCCTCGAGGACCCCGGACGGTCCTTCAGCGTCCGCTGCTCTTCCCCCTGTTGCCGGCCGCGCTGCGGCGGGCGGCCTGCCCGGGACGGCGGCTGCGCCGGCTCCGGGACGGGGAGCCCGTGCGCGCGGGCTGGTTCTGGGCGGGCGGCGGAGTGAGGACGACGGGCACGCCCGACGGCGCCTGGGCCCCGGTGATGCGGTTCAGCTCGTCCCCGCCCGGACGCACCCGGGTGGTCTGCGGGGTGATGCCGGCGTCGGCCATCAGGCGGGACATCTCCCGGCGCTGGTGCGGCAGGACCAGCGTGACGACGGTGCCGGACTCACCGGCGCGGGCGGTGCGTCCGCCGCGGTGCAGGTAGTCCTTGTGGTCGCTGGGCGGGTCGACGTTGACGACGAGGTCCAGGTTGTCCACGTGGATGCCGCGGGCCGCGACGTTGGTGGCCACCAGGACCGTGACGTGACCGTCCTTGAACTGGGCCAGGGTCCGGGTCCGCTGGGACTGGGACTTCCCGCCGTGCAGGGCCGAGGCCCGCACGCCGACGGCCAGGAGCTTCTTGGCCAGCCGGTCGGCGGCGTGCTTGGTGTCCAGGAACATGATCACGCGCCCGTCGCGGGCGGCGATCTCCGTCGTGGTGGCGTGCTTGTCGTCGTCCTCCACGTGCAGCAGGTGGTGGTCCATCGTGGTGACCGCGCCCGCGGACGGGTCGACGGAGTGGACGACGGGGTCGTGCAGGTAGGTGCGCACCAGACGGTCGACGTTGCGGTCCAGCGTGGCGGAGAACAGCATGCGCTGGCCGCCGGGGCGGACCTGGTCCAGCAGGGCGGTCACCTGCGGCATGAAGCCCATGTCGGCCATCTGGTCGGCCTCGTCCAGCACGGTGATGGAGACCTGGTCCAGGCGGCAGTCGTCACGGTCTATGAGGTCCTTGAGCCGGCCGGGCGTCGCGACGACGACCTCGGCGCCGCCGCGCAGGGCGCTCACCTGCCGGCCGATCGACACCCCGCCGACCACCGTGGCGATCCGCAGGCGCAGCGCCTGGGCGTAGGGGGTGAGGGCGTCGGTGACCTGCTGGGCCAGCTCCCGGGTGGGGACGAGGACGAGCGCCAGCGGGTGCCGGGACTCGGCCCGCTGCCCGGCGGTGCGCGCCAGCATCGCCAGGCCGAAGGCCAGCGTCTTGCCCGAGCCGGTCCGCCCGCGGCCCAGCACGTCCCGGCCGGCCAGCGAGTTCGGCAGCGTCGCGGCCTGGATCGGGAACGGGGTGGTCACGCCCTCGGCGGTCAGGGCGGCCAGCATCCGCTCGGGCATGTCGAGTTCGGTGAACGCCTCGACCGGCGGCAGCGCCGGGGTGAGGGTGACCGGCGGCGCGAACTCCCCGCCGGCCGGGGCGGGACGGCCCCCGCGGCCGTTGCCGCGTCCGCCCTTGGCGGCGGCGCCGCGGGACGGACCGCCCTGGCGGCCCCCCGACCCCTGCGAACGGGCGCGGCCACCCCGCCCGGAACCCGGGGCCTTGTCCGTACGGGAGCGGGACGAGCCGGCGGTGCCGGCCCCGTTGTTCGAACGAGCTGTGTGATTGCGGTTCATGCGGAACCCTCCTCGATGCGGCACGTATCGAGGAATTCCGCCCAACGGCGACACGGCGGCCGAATGAGAATTCGCAAGAATGAGCCGAAAGACGGTGAATCAGCGTCTCGCCGCGTCAGTACGGCGGTGAGACGGCGGCAGGCGGCCGCGAGTGGCGGACCGCGAGCACGGGTGCGGCGCCGGCTTCGTTGCCGGGCCGGGGAACGCAGTGGGCCGGGGCCCCGCGCCACAGGGGTGCGGGGTCCCGGCCACGCACTGTACGGCGGCGTCGGATGCCGACGCCGGTGTCAGTGGTACGCGTCAGGCGGGAACGATGTTCTCGGCCTGCGGGCCCTTCTGGCCCTGCGTGACGTCGAAGGTAACCTTCTGGCCTTCCTGAAGCTCACGGAAACCGGAGGTGGCGATGTTCGAGTAGTGGGCGAACACGTCGGGGCCGCCGCCGTCCTGCTCGATGAAGCCGAAGCCCTTTTCCGAGTTGAACCACTTCACGGTGCCAGATGCCATGCTGTATCTCCTTTTGGGCAGTGCCCGGGGTCCACACCTTGTGGACCCGTGGTCACAACCATGCTTACCCGGCCGTTGTTCCCGTAAGGCTGCGAAGCCCTCGGCAACGAAAAAAGAGCGCTCGTCGACGGAAGGTCGGAAGAGCACTCACAAGCCTCTGGTAACCAAAACTGCAACTCTTCACGCTAACACGAGTGGGAAGCCGGCGTCCGGAACCGGCCCCCGCCGGAGTGTCGGCCTCCGGTGGCCGGGGTCCGGGAGACGACCGCTCAGGGGGCCGCGGCGGGACACGGGCCGCCGCGGAAGACCTGGCCGGTGTGCCAGGAGCGGTGGACGGCGGCGACGGGGCGGGCGTCCGGCCGGGGGCCGAGGAGCGGCCGGCCCGCGAGTGCCGTGACGTGCTCGCGGGCGGCGGAGCTGCGGCCGGCGAAGCGCGGCGAGACCAGGATGCGGTGCCGGTCGCCGATGCCGAGGACACCCCTGTCGAAGAGCGTGTGGTGCAGTGAGCACAGACACAGTCCGTTGTCGACGTCGTCGGGGCCGCCGAACGCCCACCAGCGTACGTGCGCGGCCTCCAGCCCGACCGGAAGCGTGCCGATCCTGCCGTCGTAGCCGCAGAACGCGCACCGGTACGCGTAGGCCGTCAGGACGCGCTCCCGCATCCTGGGGTCCCGTCGCCTCCGTACGACGGTCGTGAGCCGTTCGGGCTCCGTCGGCCCGGGCTCCAGACCGACGGATCCGCACAGCTCGGCGTGGAGCGAGGGCGGAAAGTGCAGATCGAGCAGGAGCCGTGCCATCCGGCCGAGCAGCGAGGGCTCGCGGCGCAGTGCCGCGCGCAGTTCCGGCGCCAGCCGCCCCGTGGCCCCGAGGGACCGCAGCTCCCGCACGCCGCTGCCGGGGCTGCCCGGGCCGCGGTCGGTGCGCACCTCCCACACGCCGTCGCTCACCAGATGGTGGAACGGGTAGGCGGGAGTGGTCCGGTGAGGCGGACCGTACTCGTCCAGCAGCCGCTTGAGGTCGTCCTCCACCGTGCTGTAGCGCAGTTCACCGTCGGTGTCCCGCTGGAACCGGCCGAGGGCGTACAGGAGGAGCAGCGGTTTGTGCGGAGCGCGCGCCCCGCCCCTGGTCCACTGCCTCAGTTCCGCCGTGCGCTCGAGCCAGTCCATGACCGGCGATCGTAGGGGTGCCCCGGCGGGCGCCGGCCCGCGCGTGCCGGGAGGGGGCACGGCGGGGGCCGCGCGGGCACGGCACCGCGGACCGTGAACGAGGGGGCGCGGGCGCCGGCCGCCCGCCGTCAGCGGGGCGGCTCGGACGGGAGGGCCTTCGGGGCGATGCCGTCGGCCTTGGCGGCGTCGGCCACGGCCTCGGCGGCGGCCTCCTCGGCCTGCGCCGTGTCGCTGGCGGCCCGGGCGGTCATGTCGTCGTCGACGGGCTTCTCACGGGTGGCCGACGACCGGGGCAGCTGCTCGGTGAAGGCCTTGGACACGCCCTGGAGCGCCGAGGTGATCTCGCTCGGGATCACCCAGAAGTTGTTGCCCGAACCCTGCGCGAGCTGCGGCAGGGCCTGGAGGTACTGGTAGGCGAGCAGCTTGGGGTCGGGGTCGTTGCGGTGCACGGCCTGGAAGACCTCGTCGATGGCCCGGGACTGGCCCTCGGCCTGCAGGATCGCGGCGGTGCGGTTGCCCTCCGCGCGCAGCACGGCCGCCTGTTTGTCGCCTTCGGCGGTGAGGATCTGGGACTGGCGCTGGCCCTCGGCCCCGAGGATCGCGGCCCGCTTGTCCCGCTCGGCGCGCATCTGCTTCTGCATCGCGTCCTTGATGGTCTGCGGGGGGTCGATCGCCTTGATCTCCACCCGGTTGACCCGCAGCCCCCACTTGCCGGTGGCCTCGTCCAGCACGCCGCGCAGCTGGCTGTTGATGGTGTCGCGGGAGGTGAGCGTCTTCTCCAGGTCCATGGAGCCGACGACGTTGCGCAGGGTGGTGACGGTGAGCTGCTCGACGGCCTGGAGGAAGTTCGCGATCTCGTAGAAGGCCGCTCGCGCGTCGGTCACCTGGAAGTACAGGACGGTGTCGATCTCGACGACCAGGTTGTCCTCGGTGATGACCGGCTGCGGTTTGAAGGAGACGACCTGTTCCCGCAGATCGATCACCGGGTGGACGCGGTCGACGTAGGGAATGACGAGATTGAGTCCGGGATTCAGCGTGCGGTGGTAGCGGCCGAGCCGCTCGACATTGCGGGCGCGCGCCTGCGGAACGATGCGCACCGCCCGCACCACGGTGAAGATCGCGATCAGCGCGACGATCAGACCGGCGATGAGGAACGCAGAAATCTCCATGTTTTCAGTCCCGGGGGTAGACGAAAGCCGTGGTGCCGCTGATCTCTATGACGTCGACGGTCTTGCCGGGGGGAATCACCAGCGTCTCGTCGTAGGCGCGGGCCGTCCACTCCTCACCGTCGATCCGCACCCTGCCGCCCAGGCCCGACACCTCCGAGACGACGTAGGCGGCCCTGCCGACCAGCGCTTCCACGCCGAATCGCGCTCCCGGGGGCTGGAGCACGTGACGCATCGCGAGAGGGCGCACGAACAGCACGGAGACGGTGGCGACGACGGCGAACACCAGGAACTGGAAGGGCGGTGAAAGCCCGAGCGCGGCGCATCCCGCCGTGACCAGTGCGGCGGCACTCAGCATTCCGAGTGCGGCGGTGAGGGTGAAGATCTCCGCCGCGGCCAGCACGGCTGCGACGATCAACCAGATCAGCCACGGTTCCATTGCGTACCTCTTCCGACCGGGCGGGCGCGAAGGGCGTGGTCCCCCCATTGGACCCCGAAAGGGGAGGGTCGCGATAGCCCTGTGGGGGAAATGCCGCGAGCGGGCGGAAAGGGGGTGACGCGGGTCCGGCCGCAATCGCTCCTCGCGGGTTCGCTCCCGCTTTCCCCTTTTTCCCGGAGGAGGGCGCCCGCTTCCCGCGGCCGGTCCTCCTTTCCTCCGTGGCACCGACCCCGCGGACGGCACGGGAC
>NZ_LIRG01000293.1 GCF_001419695.1 Streptomyces prasinopilosus | reverse complement strand
CGCAGTGGACCCGCACCGGTTCCCCCGAGGGGGCACCGGTGCGGGTCCACTGCGCGAGGTCCTGGCCGCTGCCGGGGTCCGTGAGGTTGCGTGCCTCGGCCTCCTCCAGCAGTTCCAGCACCTGCTGCAGGTGCCAGGAGGACGGGAAGGCCAGCGTCGCCCCCTCCTCGCGGGCCGCGTCGGCCAGGGCCGTGCGCAGCTCCGGGGGGATCTCCGTCTCCTCGAAGGGGAAGCGGCTGCTGTGCCGCCGGTGGATCGCCGGGTACAGCCCGGGCAGAGGGCTCCCGCCGCTTTCGGGACCGGTCGGGTGGACGGTGGCCAGCAGCGCCGGGTCGGCCGGGTCGGGCAGCAGCCGGACCGCCGGGTGCCATCCCTCGTGGGCGAGCGCGACCCGCAGGTTCAGCAGGGCGGCTCCGCCGCCGAGGTGCAGGGCGCGCAGGTCCGGGTCGGCGTGCGGCAGGACGCGGTCGGGATCCGCGCGCACGTGGAAGGTGCGGCTGCCGCGGAAGTAGCCGAAGCGCCACGGCTGTGCGTTGTGCATGGACGGGGCGGCGACGGCGTCCTGGACGAGGGCCGTCACGCGCTCGTCCGGCAGTGCTTGTCGGTTCACAGGAGAGCCTCCCGCTCACTGGTCGGCCGGAGTGACGCGGCGCCCTGCGCGGTTGTACGGGACGGGTCGCCGCCCACCGGTGGCGCTCACCCCGACCCACGACGCGGTGCGGGCGTGTGCCGTACCCCGTCGGGTCCGGTGACGGCCTGTGCGGGACCGACGGCGCGTACGCCCCGGGCCCGTGGCCTCGTCCGGGTGGACGGAGACCGCCGGGGAACGCGGGGGACGGGCGCCGGTCCGCTCCGGGTCCGCGTACACCGCGGAGGGGGTGCGGTGCCCCCGGACGGGAGCGGCGGGCACCGCGGGGCGCGCCGGGTCCTCGGAGAGGCGGACCCGGTACACCCTCCAGTGTCGTACGGGACGGCGGCGGACGCCATGGAGCCGGTGACCGCCGCCCGGGTGGTCCCGCCCGCGCCGGAACCCCCGGTGACGGACGAATCCGCCCCCCGGTCCCGCTGATCGCCGAGGGGGGATTCGTTAAGGTCGGGACGGAGCGGCGGGGGCACGCCCGCGCCGCGACGGGTCCGGACGTCCGGAGCACCTCCTTCGCCGGGCCGGAGCGCCGGCCCGGGGCGGGGCGGGGCGCACCTTTCGTCCGGCGGCCCGGCGGGAGGGCGCCCCGGACGCGCCCCCGCGGCCGGAGGGCGGCGAGAACGAGCGGGCCGGAACCGACGCCATGGGGGCGCAGTGCGACTGAGAGTGGAGTTCACGACCGAGCCCTTCGACCTGGACGAGACGCCCGCGCACGCGGTGGCGGCCCGCGAGGCCGTGGAGGGGGCGGCACTGGACTCGGTGGACGTCGGGCCGTTCGGGAACACCGCCGAGGGCGGTGCCGACGCGGTCCTCGCCGCCGTGGACGCCCTGCTGCGCCGCGGCCTGGAGGCCGGCGCGACCCGGATCTCGCTCCAGGTCAACGTGATCGCGGAGGCCGGGGGATGAGCGCCGGGGCGGACGAGCCGTTCGTCGCCGCCGTCAGGCCGCTCGTCGACGCCATGGGCGGGCGGCTGCTCCCGCCCGGCGAGGCGGGACCCGACGACGTCGTCCTCGCCTGGGAGGGCGTCGACGCCGTCGCCGTGCGCCTGCCCCGGCTCGCCGAATCCCTCGACCACCTCCTCGCCGCGCTGGAGCGCCGGCACGGCGGGCCCCTCGCCGGCCTGGACCGCAGGACCAAGCAGGAGATCGTGCGGAGCCTGGAGGCGCGCGGCGCGTTCGAGGTCCGGCACGGTGTCGAGACGGTGGCGGGCGCGCTCGGCGTCAGCCGCTTCACCGTCTACAACTACCTCAACCGGGAGAAAGGCTCCTGAGGGGCATCCGAACGGTGTCCGAGGGGCACCCGAGGGACTCGGGCCGGTGCGCGGAGGCGGTCGGGCCACCGCGCCTTCAACAAACTGTTGACGCGGCGGTCCGGGCGGCGTTAGCTGACCGCACGCCCGTTGCACAGGAAGGCCGTTCCCGGCCGGGGGAGGGTTTTGTGACGTCCGCTTCCACGCCGCGGGGCCTGGCCCGCTTCAACGCCCTGGAGGAGAGCGCGGCCCTCGCCGCCCTCCACGAGGTGTGCGCCTCCACGGCGTGGGCCCGGCGGCTGCTCGCCGGCCGCCCGTACCCGACCGTCGACGCCCTGTACGCAGCCGCCGACGCGGCCACCGGCGGGCTGACCGCGGCGGACCTCGACGAGGCGCTGGCCGGGCACCCGCCGATCGGCGGGCCCCGGCCCGGCGACCCCGCCTCGGCGCGGGAACAGAGCGGCATGGCCGCCGCGCCGGACCGCCTCAAGGCGGAGATGCGCGACCTGAACCTCGCCTACCGGGAGAAGTTCGGCCACGTGTTCCTCATCTGCGCCACCGGCCGGACCGGCGAGCAGATGCGCGACGCGGCCAGGCGGCGCCTGGGCAACACGCCGGAGCGGGAGCGCGAGACGGTCCGCACCGAGCTGGGGAGGATCAACCGCGTACGCCTGGCCCGGCTGGCCGGAGCGGACCGGCGGCCCCGACACCCCTAGGAGCAGTGTCCGCATGAGCACCGAGCACCCCGCTTCCGTGTCCACGCACGTCCTGGACACCAGCGTCGGCCGCCCCGCCCGGGGCGTCGGCGTCCGGCTCTCCGCCCGCTCGGGCCGGGAGGGGCACTGGCGGGCCCTCGGCGGCTCCGCGACCGACACGGACGGGCGGTGCGCGGACCTCCCGGCGCTGCCGGAGGGCACCACCCACGTACGGCTCGACTTCGCCGTGGAGCCGTACTTCGAGCCACCCCCCGCCGACGGGCCGCCCGGTGCGCGGCGGGAGGCCCCCGCGCACCGGGGCGGCGGCACCGGAGCGTTCTTCCCGGAGGTGGCGGTCACGTTCGCCGTCGTACCGGGCGAGCACCACCACGTACCGCTGCTGCTCAGCCCGTTCGGCTACTCCGTATACCGAGGGAGCTAGCGGATGCCCACGATGCTCGGCCAGAACCAGTACGGCAAGGCGGAGGTCCGCGTCGTCAGGATCACGCGCGACGGCGCCACCCACCACATCAAGGACCTGAACGTCTCCGTCGCCCTGTCCGGCGACATGGAGGACGTCCACCGCTCCGGCTCCAACGCCAACGTCCTGCCGACCGACACCACCAAGAACACCGTGTTCGCCTTCGCCAGGGAGCACGGCATCGAGTCCGCCGAGCAGTTCGGCATCCACCTCGCCCGGCACTTCGTCACCTCCCAGGAGCCCCTCCACCGGGCCCGCGTCCGCATCGAGGAGTACGCCTGGGACAGGATCGCGACCTCCGGCGCCCACCGGCGGGAGCGCGGCGAGCACTCCTTCGTCCGCAGGGGCCAGGAGACCCGGCTCGCGCAGGTCACCTACGACGGCGAGCGGTGGGAGGTCGTCTCGGGCCTGAGGGACCTGGCGGTGCTGAACTCCACCGACTCCGAGTTCCACGGCTTCGCCAGGGACCGGTACACGACCCTGGAGGAGACCCGGGACCGCGTCCTCGCCACCTCGGTCACCGCCCGCTGGCGGTTCAACTGGACCGAGGACGGGCAGGCGATGCCCGACTGGGAGACGTCCTACGAGCACACGAAGCGGCACCTCCTCCGGGCCTTCGCCGAAACGTACTCCCTGTCCCTCCAGCAGACGGTGTACCGGATGGGCGCGCGGATCATCGAGCACCGCGACGAGGTGGACGAGGTCCGCTTCTCCCTCCCCAACCGCCACCACTTCCAGGTGGACCCGGAACCCTCCGGGCCCGACGGCGACGGCGCGGACGGCGCCGTGTACTTCGCCGCCGACCGCCCCTACGGCCTGATCGAGGCCACGGTCCTGCGCGAGGGCTGCGAGGCGCTCATCCCGGCGGACCTCACCAACCTCTGAGAACGCGGGGAACCGGAGGAACGCGAGAAACGCGGAGAACCGGAGAACCGGAGAACCGGAGAACCGGAGAACCGGGGAAACGGGGAGAACCGGGGGAACGCGAGAGCGGAGAGAACCGCGGAGCGAGTGGGGAGACGAACCATGGAAGCAGTCCGGCGCACCGTCATCGAGAACTGCGCGATCGCGACCGTCGACGCGGAGGACACCGAGCACGCCTCCGGGTACCTCGTCCTCGCCGGCCGCCGCATCGAGTCGCTCGGCGGGGGCAGGGCCCCCGAGGGCCTGGAGAACGTCGTCCACCGCATCGACGCCACCGGACACCTGGCCACGCCCGGCCTGGTCAACACCCACCACCACTTCTACCAGTGGCTCACCCGGGGCCTGGCCACCGACCGGAACCTGTTCGACTGGCTCGTCGCGCTGTACCCGGCGTGGGCGCGCCTCGACGAGCCGATGGTGCACGCCGCCGCCCGGGGCTCCCTCGCGATGATGGCCCGCGGCGGCGTCACCACCGCCGCCGACCACCACTACGTGTTCCCGCGCGGCTCCGGCGACCTGTCCGGCGCCCTCGTCCACGCCGCCCGCGACCTGGGCGTCCGGTTCACCCTGGCCCGCGGCTCGATGGACCGCGGCGAGAAGGACGGCGGCCTGCCCCCGGACTTCGCCGTGGAGACGATCGAGGACGCCCTCGCCGCGACCGAGGAGACCGTCCGGCAGCACCACGACACCTCCTTCGACGCCATGACCCGGGTCGCCGTGGCCCCCTGCTCCCCGTTCTCCGTGTCCACCGAACTGATGCGGCGGTCGGCCGAGCTGGCCCGCGGTCTCGGCGTGCGCCTGCACACGCACGGGTCGGAGACGGTGGAGGAGGAGAAGTTCTGCCACGAACGGTTCGGGATGGGGCCGACCGACTACTTCGAGTCCACCGGCTGGCTCGGCGAGGACGTGTGGATGGCGCACTGCGTCCACCTGGACGACTCCGACATCGCCGCCCTCGCCCGCACCGGGACGGGCGTCGCCCACTGCCCCTCCTCCAACGCCCGCCTCGCCGCCGGGATCGCCCGCGTACCCGACCTGCTGGCCGCCGGGGTCCCGGTCGGCCTCGGCGTGGACGGCACCGCGTCCAACGAGTCCGGCGAACTGCACACCGAACTGCGCAACGCCCTGCTCGTGGCCCGCCTCGGCCCGCACCGCGAGACGGCCCTGACGGTGCGTCGGGCACTGCGCCTGGGCACCCACGGAGGGGCCCGGGTCCTGGGCCGGGAGGCGGAGATCGGCTCACTGGAGCCGGGCAAGCTCGCCGACCTGGTGCTGTGGCGGATGGACACCCTCGCCCACGCCTCCATCGCCGACCCGGTGGCCGCACTGGTCCTCGGCGCGCCGGCGCCGGTCACGGCGTCGTTCGTCAACGGCCGCCGGATCGTGGAGGACGGCCGGCTGCGCACGGCCGACGAGGACGAGATCGCCCGCACCACCCGCGCGCAGGCCCGGCGGCTGGCCGAGATCACGGCGCGGGGCTGAACGCGGACGCGGCACGGGGCCCGGCCCCGGCTTCGGCCGCGAGGACGAGCAGCACCTCGACCACGGTTCGGGCGGCGGCGGAGCCAGGGCCGGGAACGATGACGGTCACGTGGTGCGACAGCGCCGACAGTGCCGGACGGCCCTGCGCGAGTGCTTCAGCGAGGCAGCGCGGCCAGCCAGTCGGTGAGGATCCGGTTCACCTCGGCGGGGCGTTCCTGCTGGATCCAGTGGCCGCAGCCGTCGAGGACGTGGGAGGAGACCAGGCCTGGAAGCGTGTCCGGGTAGGCGCGGATCGCGTCGGCCAGCCAGGTCGTGGAGGCGTCCAGAGCGCCGCCGACGAACAGCGAGGGCTGGGGGACGGGGGCGCCGTCGAAGGCGGCGAGGTCCTCCCAGTCGCGGTCCATGTTCCGGTAGCGGTTCAGCGCGCCGGTCAGACCGGTGCGTTCGAACTCGGCGGCATAGAAGTCGAGGTCCCGCTCGCTGAGCCAGCCGGGCAGCCGGCCGGCGGGAAACCGGTCGCGCAACGTCCCGCCCCTGCTGACGAAGTGCGGGTCCGGAGCGTCGGCCGCGGGCATGGTGTCGGCGGACAGCGCTGCGTAGAAGCCCGCGAGCCAGCCGCGTACATCGGGTTCGATCTCGGCTTCGGCGCGGCCGGGCTCCTGGAAGTACGAGACGTAGAACTCCTCGTCCCCGCCCATCCGGGCGAAGACGCTTGTCGGGCGGGGCCCGCCGCGCGGGGTGTAGGGAACGCTCAGCAATCCCACCGAGCGGAAGACCTCCGGCCTGAGCAGCGCCGAGTACGCGGCGACGGTGGCGCCCCAGTCGTGGCCGACGACCACCGCCGACTCCTCGCCCAGGGCGCGCACCACCGCGACGTTGTCCTCCACCAGATCGAGCATCCGGTACGCGTGCGCCGCAGCCGGCTTGGAGGAGCGGCCGTAGCCGCGCACGTCGATGGCGACCGCCCGGTATCCCGCCGCCGCCAGGACCGGCAACTGGTGGCGCCAGGAGTACCAGGACTCCGGGAAGCCGTGGACGAGCAGCACCAGCGGACCGGTTCCCCGCTCGACGAGGTGGATCCGGCCTCCCGGCGAGGGAACCGACCGGTGCGTGATCTCCGAGCTGTGCTGTGCCATGCGTCTCCTCCCGGACCGGCCGGCCTGCGCCAGGACCGGTTCCCGTCCGCCGTACCGCTGGTTCTGCGCCGATCATGCGCGAGGCACCGTCGGGGAGCCGAGTCCGTTTGCCGGTTCGGCAAGCCCGGCCCGCGGGGGTGGCGCCGACGCGGCCGGTTGTCCGCTCCTCGCGGCCGCGGCCGCGGGGAGCGCCTTCCGTTCTCGTGAACACCGGGTCCGCCCGCGACCGGCCGCCTCCCGGTGAGGCGGACGCCTGCCGCTCCTCGTGAACACAGCCCCGGCACGGATCCCGGCGGCTCGGTCGTTCCGCCCGAGGCGCGGGTGCCGGGGACGAGCCCGGCCCCGCCCGCCGGGGTCCGGAGACCGCCGTGCCGTCCACCGGTCCTACAGGCCCAGGAGCTCCGGTTTCCCGGCCAGCTCGCCGAAGACGTCCTGCGGACTCGGCAGCAGCTTGCGCCGTCCGAGGTCCAGCACGCCGGCGACGCCGGTGATCTCGGCCGAGACCGTGCCGTCCGCCTTGGTGATCACCTGCTCGACGCGGAACGTCTTGCCGGTGCCCCAGGAGAAGGCGCAGGTCACCTCCACCTCCTCACCGGCGAGCAGTTCGCGCGCGTAGCGGATGGTGGTCTCCAGGACGACCGGCCCCACGCCCCGTGCGGCGAGCACGGCCTGCGTGAGCCCCGCCCTGTGGAGCAGTTCCCAGCGCGCGTGCTCCGCGTAGTTGAGGTAGACGGCCTGGTTGAGGTGGCCCTGCACATCGGTCTCGTATCCGCGCACGGTCACCCGGACGGAAAACGGCTCGCTCACTGCTGCCCCTTCGTGCCTGTTCGGTTCGCTGTGCCGAGCACCGATCCTGGCATGCGCCCTCATGCGCGGCGCGGGGAGGCCAGCAGGTACCGGATCCGCGTCCGGGGTTCCGTGTACTCCCCGACCTGCCAGCCGGCCCCCTCCAGGGTGGCCGCGCAGGCCCGCAGTGCCTCGCCCTCGGCCTCGTACACGGCGACGGCCTCCGGCTGCGGCGTCTCCCGCACCCGGTAACCGCCGGCCCCGGCGTCCGCACCGGCCGGGCGGTGTCCGGCGGCCTCCAGGGCGAGCGCGGCGGCCTGCACGAGATGGCCGCGCTCCCAGCCACAGGGCCGGTCGGTGGCACCGTCCGGGTGCGACATGCGCCGCAACTCCAGCAGCCCCTGCCACGCGCTCCGCACCTCGCGCGCCCGGGCCGGCGGGGAGGAGGGGGCGGCGAACACTCCGCCGGAGCGGCCCGGCGCCGGAGGGCGGGACCTCCGGCGGCGGGGCCTCCGGCGGAGTGTTCGCCGCCC
>NZ_LIRG01000292.1 GCF_001419695.1 Streptomyces prasinopilosus | reverse complement strand
GCTCCGACTGGCTCCGACTGATCATGGACGGTGACCGCGCGGCCGGCTTCCTGACGGCCTTCCCCGGCATCGACCGGCCCGAGGACGGCGGCAGCGTCGTCCGCCCGGACCTGCGGCGGCTGAGCAGCGCGGCGGAGGAGCAGGGCGGGGGGTGCGGCCGCTTCGCCGCGGAGTCGGTCACCGCCTGGTCCGCGCCCGGGGCGGCAAGGAGTTCCACGTCACCTGGCACCCCGGGGAGGACGGCCCGGAACGCTTCCACCTCGGGCCGGGCTTCCGCGGGAACGGGGAGGTCGTCGAGGGGGAGACGGCCGGGGTGCCGGACCCGGCCCGACGGCGGCCCGTCGCGGCCCCGCGCGGATCGCCCTCGCCCGCACGCACCGCTCCCGGCCCGTGTGCATCACCTCCGGCGCGCGCGTCGCCCCCGGCCCGCGCGGATCGGCTCCGGCGCGCGGGTCACCCCCAGTCGCGCGCGGAGCGCCCCCGCTTCGTCTCCGAGCGCTGCTTCTTCTCCCGCAGCCGGCGTTCGTTGATGCCGCGCGGGACGCGGGTCGGCCTGCGGGGCCGGGGCGGGGGCGCGGTGGCCTCGGCGAGGAGCGCCGCGAGGCGCACCGCGGCGGTCTCGCGGTTGCGCCACTGGGAGCGGTGCTCGGAGGCCCGGACGGTGACGACGCCGTCGGACAGCCGCTCCGCCAGCCGCTCCAGCGCCCGCTCCTTCCACACCTCGGGCAGCGCCTCGGTGGCGGCGAGGTCGAAACGCAGCTCGACCCGGGAGTCGCTGGTGTTCACGTGCTGGCCGCCGGGCCCCGACGAACGCGAGAAACGCCACATGAGCTCGGCCTCGGGCAGGAGGACGGAGCCGCGGATGACATGGGGACCGGACATGCCGTCCATGGTCCCGCTCCCGACCGGTCCGCGTCACCCGAATATCCCGGGTAAAGAAAGTAAAGCCACCTGGAACCTCGCGCGTCCCTCTCGCGTTCAAGGGGGTAGCTGTAGCTTCTTAGCCGTACGTACACGAGGGAAGGGACTCCCAACAATGGCTGTAAGCCTGTCCAAGGGTGGCAACGTCTCGCTCACCAAGGAGGCTCCGGGCCTGACCGCCGTCACCGTGGGTCTCGGCTGGGACGTCCGCACCACCACCGGCACCGACTTCGACCTCGACGCCTCCGCGATCGCGGTCAACCCGCAGGGCAAGGTGTACTCGGACAGTCACTTCGTCTTCTTCAACAACAAGCAGACCCCGGACAACACCATCGTCCACACCGGCGACAACCGCACCGGTGAGGGCGAGGGCGACGACGAGCAGATCAACGTCAACCTGGCCGCCCTCCCGGCCGACATCGACAAGATCGTCTTCCCGGTCTCGATCTACGACGCCGAGAGCCGCAGCCAGAACTTCGGCCAGGTGCGCAACGCGTACATCCGCATCGTCAACCAGGCCGGCGGCGCCGAGATCGCCCGCTACGACCTGTCCGAGGACGCCTCCACCGAGACCGCCATGGTCTTCGGCGAGCTGTACCGGCACGGCGCCGAGTGGAAGTTCCGCGCCATCGGCCAGGGCTACGCCTCGGGCCTGCGCGGCATCGCGCAGGACTTCGGTGTGAACGTCTGACGGACGCCCCGCACCGCGCTTCGGAGCCCCCGGCCCGCCCCCTTCTCGGCGGCCGGGGGCTCCGCCACGGGCGGAGCGTGTTCCGGGGCCGCCGGGGGTGTCCCGGGGCTTCGGGAGCGCGGAGCCGCAGGACACCGCAGGAGCCGGGTTCCGGGGGGCCGCCGCAGGACTCCGGGGGCCATGGGGCCGTCAGGGCTCGGGCGGTCGCGCCGGTTTCCCCTCCCCGTACAGCCAGTCCGACCAGAGCGCCTCGAAGTCCTCGTCCGGGGCCGACCTCTCCACGTACGCCGTGAAGTCGGCGGTGTCCGCGTTGCCGTGGCGGTACTCGGCCGCCCAGCCGCGCAGGAGGGCGCGGAAGGCGCCGTCGCCGACCGTCCGCCGGATCATGTGCAGGACCATCGCGCCGCGCTGGTAGACGGGGACACCGGAGATGTGCGCCGCGCCGGGCGGTCGCGCGGGCGGGAACGACCAGACCGCCTCGTTCGCCGCCGCGTCGGGGAAGTACGTCCCGGCGTACAGCGCGTCGAAGGTCTCCTGGGCGGTGCCGTCCTCGTGGTCCTCCCGCCACAGCCACTCCGCGTAGGTCGCGAACCCCTCGTTGAGCCACATGTCCCGCCAGGTCTTCGGCGTGACGGAGTTGCCGTACCACTGGTGGGCCAGCTCGTGCACCAGGAGCGGGGTGCTGGGCGCCCCGGCGAACACGGGACGGTTCTGGGTCTCCAGGGCGTACCCGGCGTCCCCGGGCCGCTCGACGATCGCCCCCGCCGAGGAGAAGGGGTACGGGCCGAACCGGTCCTGCGCCCACTCCACGGCCTCCGGGAGCCGCGCCAGCACCGCGCGGCTCCCGGAGGCCGT
>NZ_LIRG01000291.1 GCF_001419695.1 Streptomyces prasinopilosus | reverse complement strand
GGGCCGGGGACTGCTCCTGGTGGACGCCCTGTCCCTGCGCTGGGGCTCGACACCCCGCAGGCCCGTCGGCAAGACGGTGTGGGCGGAGGTGTCCGTGGAGGAAAGCTCCTCAGCCACTCCCGAGAATCCCCGGGAGACCGCCTCGCGCCCCTCCCGAGCGGTTCTCGAGCGGTCCGCGGATCCGGCAGAGCCGCAGGATGCCCGATTGCGTGTTCCCTCCCGCAGTCGTGAGGTTTGACGCAAGCCGAGGGGAGGTGGGCACTCGGTGCGTGTTCCCTCCTTTCTGCTTGAGAGAGCACGCAAGGAAGGTGTGACGTGGACTTCGTATCCGTCAGGCAGGCCGCGCAGAGCCTGGGCGTGGACGACTCGCGTGTGCGCCGGCTCCTGCATGAGGAGCGACTGCGGGGCACGCTGGTGGGCGGACGGTGGATCGTGGACGCGGACAGCGTTCGTGACCGCAAGCTCTCGGCTCCCGAACCGGGGCGTCCGCTGTCGGCGCGCAATGCGTGGGGGATCCTCGCCATGCTCTCGGGGTGCCGGCCGCCCGAGTTGTCGGGCCCGGAACGCTCCCGCCTGCTTGCGCGTCTCCGGAATCTGGCCGCCCACGGCGAGCTGTCGGCAGCGCGCCTGCAGAAGCTCCTCGTCGCGAGGGCCGAAGTGCGGCGCTACCGCGTGCACCGTGGTGCCGTGCACGTCCTGCTCACCGACCCGGACGTCGTGAGGGGCGGGGGCAGCGCCGCTCCCCGTGTGGGCGCCGACTATGTGGCTCCCGGGCGTGCCGAGGTCTACGTGCACCCGGACCGACTGGGCAAGCTGGAGGCCGGTTTCGGCCTGGTTCTCGACACTCGGGGCGGCAACCTCGTCGTCCGTGTGCCGCCGGCGGAGGTTTGGGCCTTCCTCGCGTCGGATGCGGGGGGAGCGGGGGAGGGCAAGGACGCTCCGGCTTCCGTGGTCGCGGCCGACCTGCTGGACGCGAGGGAAGACCGGGCCGACGCGGCGGCGGCGGGCATCCTCGAACCGCTGCTCGCCGCGTATGCGGTGAGGCCGGCAGGCGAGGGGAGGCGGAGAGGGATCACCCGAACGTGAGCCCCGGGAGCGTCGGCGTCCGATGTCGTCGATGTCCCTCGTGCATGCCGGAACGGAGCAATCCGCGCGCTCGCCGGCACGATGGTCCCGTGGTCGACCTGGAGCGCATCAAAGCAGAGACCGTGGCGTACTTCCGGGCACTCGATGAGAACGCCGCCCTGCGGCACCACTTCCGTCACGCCGATGAGGAGGGCGGTCTGTGGTACATCGAGGCCGTACCCGACCGCGGTGAGCTGATCGTCATCAGGCAGGCCGAGTTGACTCCGGTCGGCCGGCTCCACCGGTACAGCTGGGAGCACCTGGAGGACGAGCACGGCGGTCTGACGGACCAAGCGGTCGACCCTGAGGAGGAACCGCTGGAGGCCATCGCGGCCGAGGAGTTCCAGCGGGTGTGGAACACGGGCCCGTCTTCTCCTCGGCCGTGGGCGAGCCGCTGAAGGCGGCCGACGTTCGCCGCGCCTTCCGCCAGGTGCTCAAGGGCGTCGACGGGATCGACGCCGGCAAGCGGACGCCTCGGGAGTTCCGGCACCGCTTCATGTCCCTGCTGTCCGCTCGCGGCGTCCCGCTGGAAGTGATCTCCCGGCTCGTCGGGCACTCCGGAACGGCAGTGACCGGGGAGGTCTACCAGAAGCGGATCCGGCCCGAGATCCAGACCGACGCCATGGTCACGGACGGGATCCTTGGCGCTGATCCGCAGCGGCCGTGGACACACGGGAACCGTTAGTCACGCAGACGGACACGCAAACGAACCAGGTCCCTCAACCTACTCACGTGAGTAGGTTGAGGGACCTGGTTCTTCACTGTCGGGGTGGCGAGATTTGAACCCACGACCTCTTCGTCCCGAACGCAATTGTGTCCCTCGGGACGTTCTGCGCTTGGTCACTGGCCTGCTGGTTCATTCTCGGTGTCGTCCATAACCGTCCGGGACGGTACCGGTGTGGCTGCCTCGTCTGGCCCCCTCTTTGGCCCCCTTGACGCTCCGCGTCTCAGCCGCGGGCATTAGGTGCCCTCGGTGATCGGGTCGTGCGCCCTCCGGTTGGCGTACGGGTTGGCGTGGCCGCCCGTCAGCAAGTGGACCGGCAGCCGATTCGGCTACGGAACGTCTCACTCGACACTTAGTTAGACCAACCCCCGAGGGTAGGGCTGAACCACCGGTGTCGCGTTTGAGGAGGTGCGCCCATCCGCTGGGCTACTCAACCTTCCTAAAGCGCCAGTGCTGAAGCCCGTGAAGCGGTATTGTGCAACCCAAAGGGCAGTACGCGGATAAACTCGAGGGTCGGATGGATTAGAACTGATCGGCACAAGGGTGAGTTCCGCTACTTGAAGAAGGGGTCAGCTAGTGATGGACGGCGACGCAGGCGCTGAAAGCACTTCTGCTGTGCATTCCACGGTAAGGATGCATCCGCGGGGGCAGTCTTTCAAGAATCAAGAAAACTTGATGCTGACGCTCGCAGAAGTGACTGTTCTGCGCGCCTTGGAGCTAGCTGGGAGCAGACTCAGAGCGCGGGAGAGCCGCTCCCCCAGAAGCCGACTTGCACACGTCGCGAAATGGGATACGCACATCGAGCTGCGTGCGGGAATCGAGGAGCTTGAGAAGCTACTCAAAGGTGCGTGGGACATTCCAACGAAAGCGGGATTTCCGCCTGGGCTGCTGAGGGTTCTTGAGGCCTACTGTCGTGCAGTACTGATTGCGGGAACGGCGTACAATCGAGAGGGCTTGCGGACCGAACTTAAAAGCGGTGGATTTATTTCCTAACTTTTCTGCTGTTGCTTGCGAGTTGGAGAGATTGCAGCTACGAGGTTAGCGTGATCAGAGAATTCGACATCTTGGACCGGTTTGTACGTGATGCCGTCTTCCTGGGCGATGCATTCCGTGAATCCTCGACGTTGCGGCACCCTACCGACCAAGGCAACGAACGCGAGCACGCATTCCGGACGGTGGTAAGCAAGTACATCCAGCGCCATGCCAAGGTCTATAAGCGTGCTGGCGTAGAGGACTCCAGTACCGGGGAGTGGTTCCGTCAGCAAGACGTGGTACTGGCTGACCCGAGAATTACCCCACACCGGATACTCAACGATGACGGTCGCGTGTACATCGACCCTTCGGCTGTTCACACCGCCATTGAAGTCAAGAGTGTCGTGGGTAGGCAGGTGCTGGAAGATGCGATGCAGGCGATCGCCGACGTGCAGACAGCGCCTCGCCGCAGACAGGCGGATATTCATCATGTGCGGTTCCCTGTCAGCACAGGTCTGATGGACTACATCCCAGTGTCTGGCGGGGTTTTCGCCTACAGCTCCACATCTCGGAGAGTGAAGACTGTTTCAAAGTGGATCGAATCCTGGTGTCAGGGGCGTCCGCCAGAGGAATGGCCCAAGTTCGTGACGATAGCCGACCTCGGACACTTCGAATGGTGCGACCCAGATACCGGTTTTTGCGTGCCTTGGCCGAGTAAAGGGACCGAGCTTCTCATGTGTTTTCAGGCCCAGCGACCTCATCACCCACTAGTTGCGCTGTCCGCCCATCTGAACTACCTTTCCCGTTTTTGGTGGGTTCCCGGTACCGAGTTCCGCCTGGGTGACTCCACAATCGTCCACGGCCTGCGCGTAGGAAAGGCAATCTATCCAAGTGGTGTCACTGCTCCACCAGATACCTGCCATCATCCTTGCTTGGAGTGTCAACGCTTTGCGACAGATTGACGGTTCGGTGCCTATTCTTACCGAGGCATGAATCCGGGCTTCTGCTCGGCGAGCGTGTGAAGCCGCGCGAGGTAGTCCTGCGCCGCCGGCTCGGAGCTGTACCGGCGCCGCATCTCGGCGGCGAGTTCGCGGTTGGTCATGATCAGGGATGGCACTGACTGACGGTCCCCTTCGAGGGCTCGCTCACCCATGATCAGAGCCTGTTCCAAGTCGCCCTCACGCGCTGCCGTGACTCCGAGCGTGACTCGGGCTTCCGCGTTGCGCATGGGCGAGCGCTCGGTGCCGTCGAAGTCGGTTCCTGCCCTCAGCACCTCTTCGGCGAGGGTGCGCGCGAGCTTGTCCTCACCAACCAGGCGGTAGCAGTCCATCGTGTAGAAGTCGAACTTGGCAGGGTCCACCACGAAGTGGTTGTCCAGGTTCTCGGGGTACGGCATCCCTTCGAGCAACCGCCGCCCCTTGTCCAAGGCCACCTCGACTTGCCGGCGGTCCCCGATCCGAGCCCACGCCTTGGCTTCCTGCGCTGCAAGCTGCACGGCCACGCCGTGATGCTGTGCCGTCTCGGCTCCGGCCTGCGCCGCCGCGATGGCGCCGCGGTAATCGCCGGTCGTGAGGGCAAACCAAGCCCGCATCTCGTGTGCCCACCCGGCCACCTCAGCATGGTCAGCCTCGGTCGCGAGGGAGAGGGCGGCGCGCCGCGTTGACTCGGCCGCATGCCGGTCCCCGGTGTCGTACTCCACACAACCGACCAACAGTGCGAGCCAACCGGATAGGGCGAGCACTTCGCGGTGCTGGGCAAGCGTGAGGCTCTTCGTGTGGAGTTCAACCACACGGCGCAGCCACTGACGCCCCTCAATAAGGAGCTGTTCGCTGGGCATGAACGGGTACTCAGAGGCGAGCCGGTCGGCCGTGATCCGTAGTGCGTCAAGCGTGGCGTTGTCGACATCGGAGCGGTTCAGGCGGCTCACGATCTCCAGCGTCTCCATGCCGCTCGCGGCCAAGATCTCCTTGTCCCCGTCCCGGCGCGCCGGCGCAGGGAAGAGAGCGTGCGTCACCGTGCCGAACACGGCCGCGATGATCGGTTGGTAGAAGTCGTTCGGCATCTGGCCTGACTCCCGGCGCTTCCACTGGCGAATCATGCTGTCCTCTGCGGGCAGCTCCGTAGGAGCGTGCGCCCGCAGTGCCCTGACTGCGTCACGCTGCGACCAGTCGCGCGCCGCTCGTTCGGCAGCGATGCGCCGCGCCCATGCGGGCCTGTCGTCGGTCATGTGCCTGTGCCCTCCTCCGAGTGCCTACTCCGAGTCTCACCCGCGCGATAGGGGGACAGGGAAGGGGACAGGGGGGTGTCACTGGGCATGTCCCCACCTCCGCCGCACCGTCCCCAGGCTGTCACTTACTTCACACCCTCCGTTACTCCCATGCTGGTTACAGATCACGCACCACCCGGCGCGGAGCGGTCTTCGAGCGCTTCGAGCCGTTCGACTCTGCCGCGCAGATCTGAGACTTGGGAGGTGAGATGTTCGAGCTGACGCAGGACTTCGGGGAGGTCAACGCCTGCGTTCGCTTCGTGGCTTTCGGCCGGCTGCTGCGGGTTCCGGGCGTAGCTCCCGCGCGATGTGGTCGTGATGAGCCCATCCTCACGCAGGATCGTAAGAGCGCGCTGCACGGTCATCCCGGAGATCTTGAACCGTGCGGCCAAGTCCCGGACGGACCCCACATGGGCACCGGGCTTGATGTCGCCACGAAGAATCTCTTGGCGCAGGATGTCGGCCGCTTGCTCGGACTCCGTACGGGGGTCGTCTTTCGAGATTTCAGCGCTGGTCACGCCATCGAGCGTACTGGCCGTTAGTACGCCCTAGCACGAGATTCGCGTGGACCTCTTGCGTGGTGGATTGTGCTAGTACATGCTATTACGTGTCAGAATGACGGGCCTGAAAGGGTTCCGCCGACTGTGTCTGCAAGTGCTTGACCTGCAAAAACCGCATCACCCAATGGGGACCACGTCCATGGACGCGGTCTCAAGGGGCCCGGGAGAGAGCGGGCCGAGGGCGCACCCGACCCTGGTCATTCGGGAGGGCTCAGACCGAGAGGTCACGTCTCCATACGCCTACAACGGGGTCATGCCGCGCTACCTGATACGGGCGCAGCACCCCCCGAAGGAGACACGTTCACCGCTCCGGCATCCTGCCGCGAGGGCGCCGGATCGACTCCGGCCCGGGGCACCGACCCACGCCGCGCTGCGGCTCGGGTGCTTCCCGGACAGTCGCCGTCTCACCAACACGCCTGCGACTGCTCCGGCTTCCTGTCCCTCCCACTTCAGGAGCTGCCATGCATACGTATGTCGGCCGTCACCAGGCTTTATCCGCAGAGTGGAGGCACAACACAGCATGACCGAAAACCCGAAGCGGGCCCGCAGGGCCGGGCATGGTGAGGACACGATCTACTGGGACCCCGCCAAGAATCGCTACGTGGGGGCCGTTTCTCTGGGGTACGCCCCGAACGGCAAGCGCCGTCGACCGAAGGTGTACGGCAAGACGAAGACCGAAGTGCGCCAGAAGATCAGGGACTTGAAGAAGGAGGTGCAGACCGGCGTCAAGTCGCCGGCCAACTACACCGTGGCCGACGCGGTGAACGACTGGTTGGAGCGAGGCTTGAAGGGCCGCGACGAGAAGACCGTCAGCAAGAACCGCACGATGGCGAACAAGCACCTGACCCCGTTCATCGGCAAGGCCAAGCTGAAGGATCTCAGCGCGGACGACGTGGACGACTGGTTGGACGACAGGACCGAAGTGCTCGCGACCCGGAGCCTGCGCGACCTGCTCGCCATCCTGCGCCGTTCCATCGCGCACGCTCAGCGCAGGGACAAGGCCGCGCGGAACGTGGCCCTGCTCGTCACCGCTCCGGAGGGACGCCCCGGCCGGCCGAGCAAGGCGCTCAATCTGGAACAGGCGAAAGCCGTGCTCGCCGCGGCCCGCCCGTCGCGGCTGTACGCCTACCTCGTGCTCTCACTCCTGAGTTGAGTCCGCACGGAGGAGGCGCGGCCCCTCACCTGGGATCACGTCTTCTTGGAGACGAAGGACGGCGTACCGTCGCACGTCGCGGTGTGGCGCTCCGTGCGTAAGCACGGCGACACGAAGACCAGGAAGAGCCGGAGGACCATCGCCCTGCCGAAACAGGTGGTCGACGTGCTCGAAGAGCACAAGCGATGGCAGAAGCAGGAGCGGGCATCCAGAGGGATGGAGTGGAGTCCGACCGGCCGTGTCTTCACAACGCGGAGCGGCGAGCCGCTCGACGCAGCGAACGTCCGACGTGACTTCAAGGCCATCGTGAAGAAAGCCGGGCTGAAGCCGGAGTGGACCCCGCGGGAACTCCGACACAGCTTCGTGTCCCTACTCTCTGATCACGGCATCCCGCTGGAGACCATCGCTCTGTTGGTCGGCCACAGCAGCCAGACCACCACTGAGGCGGTTTACCGCAAACAGCTCCGGCCCGTGATCACGATGGGCGCCGAAGCGATGGACAAGATCTTCGGTGACCATGAAGGCGAGACGGACGTGATCGGGGCTTGAGGCGCTGGCTTGGCGGAGGTCCCCCATGAGCTTCCGTGGGTGACCTCTGGACCAGCTTCTTAGCCTGAGTGCAGAGACCACAATGTCAGGCGTCCAGGAGGCGGCGGCAGAGGTGGATGAAGGAGTCCAGGGCTTCGTGGCTCTGCTCCTTCTCCTCCATCAACTCAGGCAGGCCCATGTCCGCCACCCTGGCCGTGGAGGGAACGTAGCTTCCCTCATCTCGGCCGTTAACCAGTAAGAGGCTGTTAGCCCAGAGGGTCAGTTTTGCTACCAGCTTCATCGCAGAGGTGGCTGCTTCTTCTGGTCCCTCCAGTGCTACGAGGCTTGTCGCGGTATCGAGCCTGCGGACTGTCTCATGGAACTGCTCGGCAAGATCGCCTGCGGTCGGCTCTTGATCTGCGTAGGCGTCCAAGCTGTAGCCACCGGCCCTTATGGCCTCAGATGCTTGAGCGACGAGTTGACCGTACGCATCCCGTTGCTGCTGTCGGCGCCAATGGTCGTGTTGATTCCGCCGCTGGTCCCTTCCAGTCAGCCGCGCAGCTCCCAGCGTGCCTATGACGCCGATGAGGCCACCGATTGCCGCTCCTGCTAACCCCGCTATCCCTTGATCCACGGCGTCATTAAACCCGAGGGCGTCGAGCGCTTGCTCCAGACCTGAGATGGCCGCTGGCCCGAGGCTGGGGCCAGTTCCCTGCACCCACGGATGGACCCCCGCAAGCGATCCTGGACTGCCGCGCTTGGACCTTGGTGAAGTTTGTTTGGCCCCCTGTTTAGCCCCCGAGCACGGCAGAGGGCCAATCGCGATCATGCGATTGGCCCTCTGACCAGCGTCGGGGTGGCGGGATTTGAACCCACGACCTCTTCGTCCCGAACGAAGCGCGCTACCAAGCTGCGCCACACCCCGATCGTCGCTGCTCTCGCGGCGACGTCGTTTACTTTAGCCCACCGGTGGCCGGAGACGAAATCCGGTTTTGGCGCCCAGGCGCACGGGGTCCGGGCGGGTGCGGTCCAGGGTGATGAGGGCGAGGGCCAGGCAGTACAGGGCGAGGAGCAGGAGGAGGGAGACGCCCAGAACGTACGGGTGGCCGTGCCGGCCGGCGTCCTGGAAGGGGTAGAGGTGGCGGGCCGGGCCGGTGAGGAGGAGGCCGCCGAGGGCCGGGGCGAGGGCCAGGTGGGCCGCCGGGTACAGGAGCCACGCGGCGGCGTGGACGAGGCGGGTGCGGGCCGGCGGGGAGAGGAGCAGCCAGTCCAGGACCGCCGCGATCGGGAGCACCGTGTGCAGGGCCGGGGGCGCGAGTGCGGCCAGGGTGCCCGCCGGGCCGGTCGGGTCCGCCGTCGCCGCCGGCCCCGTCAGCGTGTACGCCGGGGCCGCGTCCGCCAGGAGCACGTGGTGGAGTAGGGCCGCCGCGATCACGTACAGCAGGGCCGCTCCGGTCAGGGCGCCCGGGAGGGGGCGGCGGGCCGTCCAGGCCCGGCCGGCCGAGGCGAGCATGACCGCGGCCAGCAGGAGCGTGCTCTGGACCGTGAAGTGGCTCAGGACGCGGGCCGGGCTGCCGAGCAGGAGCTCGACGGTCACCGCCGCGAGCGCCGCCAGCGCCAGCAGCAGGCGGTACACCGCGGTCAGGGGGCGGCGCACCGGTGGCGCCACGGCTCCCGCGGGAGCGGACGAGGGCGTGAGGGTCGTCCGTCTCCCGGGGATGACGGGGAGGTCGGGGATGTCCCTGGGTATCGGGGCGGTCATGGTCCCCAGAGTGGGCGGACCGCCCGGCCGGGGCGATGCGGGTGGGCCGGACGGGTTACCCGGGCTGCCCGGGGGGCGACCCGGCTCCGTCCGGCCTCTTCGGGTGTTACTCCCGGCCCACCAGGGTCATCAGCGTTGCCTCCGGCGGGCAGGCGATGCGGACCGGGGTGTAGCGGTTGGTGCCGCAGCCCGCGGAGACGTGGAGGTAGGACGTGCGGCCTCCGGACGTGTGCGTGGACAGGCCCTTCACCCGGTCGGTGTCCAGGTCGCAGTTGGTGACCAGCGCACCGTAGAAGGGGATGCAGAGCTGGCCGCCGTGGGTGTGGCCGGCCAGGACCAGGGGGTAGCCGTCGGCCGTGAAGGAGTCCAGGGCGCGCAGGTAGGGGGCGTGGACGACGCCCATCGAGAAGTCCGCCGCGTCCGACGGGCCGCCCGCCACCTCCGCGTAGCGGTCCCGTTTGATGTGCGGGTCGTCCAGGCCGGTCAGCTCGACGGTGACGCCCTCGATCTTCAGGGTGTCCCTGGTGTTCGTCAGGTTCCGCCAGCCGGCGCCGTCGAAGCCGTCCCGCAGGTCCTCCCACGGGTTGTGGATCACGTTGGCGGCCGGGTCGTTGCCGTTCAGGCCGTGCCGGCCCTGGGCCTTCTCGATCAGGTAGCGGGCCGGGTTGCGCAGCTTGGGACCGTAGTAGTCGTTGGAGCCGAAGACGTACGCGCCCGGGAACTCCATCAGCGGGCCCAGGGCGTCCAGCACCTCCGGGACGCCCTCCGGGTCGGACAGGTTGTCCCCCGTGTTGATCACGAGGTCCGGGCGCAGGCCCGCCAGGGAGCGCAGCCAGCGCTGCTTCTTGCGCTGGCCGCTCACCAGGTGGATGTCGGAGACCTGCAGGACGCGCAGGGGGCGCATTCCGGCGGGCAGGACGGGGATCGTCACCCGTCGCAGCCGGAAGGAGCGGGCCTCGAAGCCCGCCGCGTACACCAGTCCGGCGGCGCCGGCCGCCGTGATTCCCAGGGGGATTCCGTATCGCGCGCGCATGTGCCCATCGTGTCAGATCCGGGGAGGGGGAAGGGACGCGGTGCCTTCCCGGCGGCCGGCCGGCCCGGCACCCGTCCTCCCGAACGCGCCCCGGAACGCCGGACCTTGGGGGCGAGGGGGAAATGTGCGGGCGTCCTTCCTCCCCTTCCTGCGACAATCGAGGCATGACCACGCTCAAGTCGAAGCTGCACGACGACCTCAACGTTGCGATCAGAGAGCGTGACGAGCTCAGCTCCTCCACGCTCCGGCTCACGCTCACCGCGATCACCAAGGAGGAGGTCGCGGGGACGGAGAAGCGCGAGCTCTCCGACGACGAGGTCCTCAAGGTGATCACCCGTGAGGCGAAGAAGCGCCGTGAGGCGGCGGACGCCTTCGCGCAGGGCGGGCGTCCCGAGCAGGCCGCGCGGGAGAAGGCGGAGGGCGAATTCCTCGCGCGGTACCTGCCCCGGCAGCTGTCCGACGACGAGCTGGACGCGATCGTCGCCCAGGCCGTCGAGGAGGCGAAGGCGGCCGGCGCGGAGGGCCCGCGGGCCATGGGGGCGGTCATGAAGATCGTCAACCCGAAGGTGGCCGGACAGGCCGAGGGCGGCCGGGTGGCCGCCGCGGTGAAGAGGCTCCTCGCCGGCTGAGCCGACCGGGCGACCGCGGCGCACCGCCGCGGGGACGGACCACGACGCGAGACGAAGGGGCTCTCCTTCCCGATCCGGGAAGGAGAGCCCCTTCGTGATGCCGCCGGTGTGCCGTCAGCGACGTCCGCCCGGCCCGTTGCCCGGGCCCTGGAAGAAGCCCTCCGGGAGGGAGATGGTCGGGTTGGGCTCGGCCCCGCCGTTGGTGCCCGTGCCGCCGTCGCCACCGCCGTTGCCGCCGCCGACCAGGCCGCCGATGAACCCGCCGGCGTCGTCGTTGCGGCCGTCGTCACGGTTGCCGTCGTCGTTCCCGCGGCCCCGGCCCCGGCCCTTGTCCTCGTCGGGCTTCTTGCGGTCCGGGATGTTGACGAGGTTGAACTCGGGGGCCGGCTTGCCGTTCAGCGCGCCGCTCATCATGTCGCGCCAGATCGGGCCGGGCACCTGGCCGCCGAACACCTTCGAGTGCCAGGTCCCGCCGATCGAGATGTCGACCATCTGCCGCTTGTGCTCGGGGTCGCCGACCCACACCGCGCCGGCCAGGTTCGGCGTGTAGCCCACGAACCAGGCGGCGTAACGGAAGTCCGTCGTACCGGTCTTGCCCGCGCTCGGGCGGCCGCCGAGGCCGGCCTCCGTACCCGTACCGTCCTCGACCACGCCCCGCAGGAGGGTGTTGATGGTGTCGGCGGTCTTCTCCGACATCGCGCGCGAGCACGTCGACTTCGGGACCGGGAGCGACTTCGACTTCTCGCCGACGCGCTGGCTGATGGACTCGATGGCGACCGGCGTGCAGTACATGCCGCGCGAGGCGAACGCGGCGTAGCCGTTCGCCATGGTCAGCGGGGACATCTCCTGGGTGCCGAGGGCGATCGACGGCGCCTGCAGCATCTTGTTGCCGTCGGCCCGCTCGACGCCCATCTTCTTCGCCAGCTCCGTCACCGGGCAGATGCCGATGTCACTGATCATCTCGATGTAGTAGGTGTTGACCGACTTCGCGGTCGCTTCCTTCATGTCGTACGGGCCGACCTCGGTCTCGTTCTCGTTCTCGACCGGGACGCCCGACTCGTTCCACGTCTTGCCCTCGCAGGCCTGGACCGGGGCCGGGTAGTCCATCTGGTACGGCGAGGCGTACGTCTTCGTCGCCGGCATCCCGCCCTCGAGGGCGGCCGCGGCCACGATCGGCTTGAACGTCGAACCGGGCTGGTAGCCGGCGCCGCCGCCCATGGCCTGGTCCACGGAGAGGTTGATCTGCGTCTCGTTCTTGCCGAAGCCGTACGGACGCGACTGGCCCATGGCGAGGATCTTGCCGGTGCCGGGCTCCACGACGCTGGCGGCGGTGGCCACCTCGTCGCTCTTGTTGACGTGGGTCCTGACCGACTCCTGCAGGGACTTCTGCGCCTGCGAGTCGAGCGTCGTACGGATCGTCAGACCGCCGCGGTTCCAGACCTTGGCCCGTTCCTCCGGGGTCTTGCCGAAGACCGGGTCCTTCAGGAACACCTGGCGCACGTAGTCGCAGAAGAAGCCCGCGCCGTCGACCGCCGTGATGCAGCCGTTCTTCGGCTTGCTGACCTTCAGCCCGAGCGGTGCCGCCGAGGCCTCGGCGGCCTGCTCCTGGGAGATGTCGCCGACCTGGGCCATCCGCGCCAGGACGATGTTGCGCCGCTTGGTGGCCTCCGTCTCGTCGTTGACCGGGTCGTACCGGCTCGGCGACTGGACGAGGCCGGCGATGAGCGCGGACTCCTGGAGGTTCAGGTCCTTGGCGGGCTTGGAGAAGTAGCGCTGGGAGGCGGCCTCCACGCCGTAGGCCTGCTGCCCGAAGTAGGTGATGTTCAGATAGTTCTCGAGGATCTTCTTCTTGCCCAGCTCCTCCTCGACCTGGATCGCGAACTTCAGCTCGCGGATCTTGCGGCCGATCGTCTGCTGGGTGGCCTGCGCGACCTTCGTCGGGTCGTCGCCGGCCTCCTCCACGAAGACGTTCTTCACGTACTGCTGCGTCAGGGTGGACGCGCCCTCGGTGACGCCGCCGGTCTGCGCGTTGCGGTTCATCGCGCGCAGGACGCCCTTCAGGTCGACCGCGCCGTGTTCGTAGAAGCGCGAGTCCTCGATCGCGACGATCGCCTTCTGCAGGTGCGGCGAGATGTCCTTGAGGTCGACCACCGTGCGGTCGCGCGAGTAGACGGTGGCGATCTTGCCGCCCCCCGCGTCGAGGATGGTGGTGCGCTGACTCAGCGGGGGTGTCTTGAGGTTGGCGGGGAGTTCGTCGAAGCTCTCCACCGTTCCCTTGGCGGCGAGGCCCAGCGCGCCCACGGCGGGGAGCGCGATACCGGCCAGCACGGCTCCCGACAGGACACTGACACCGAGGAACTTCGCGGCCTGCTGCGGTGCCGACAGACCACCGCCCGAGCGCTTCTTTGGCATGGGAGCAGCCTACGTTCTCATTCGCCGGACACGCGTACAGGCCTTGGCCTAAGCTGCCCACAACTGTCACAGCAGTGAGGTCACGTATCAATACGCCGGGCGACCCCGAATCGTTCCGGCTCTCTCCGACTTTTTTCGTCGGGGCGTGCGAGGTGCGTGTCCGGATCCGCCTTCCGTGTCACATGGTGTCCGTTGTGGAGCGAGGGAAACGCCCCCGAGCGCCGGGATTGTCGCGCATGTCGCCAGCTCACTCCCCCGGGTGATCTGCCGCTTACCCATAGTCCGTTCGGACCATTCAAGATTGGGCCCGCTGGGGGTGTTGCGCTGTGTCCGCCTTCCGTAACGTCCTCAACTGGCGGCGGTGAATATGCCGCTGCCGCCGTGGGGGAGCCTCGATTCGGGAGAGGACGGCGCCGGTATGGGCTGGGTTACCGACTGGAGTGCGCAGGCTGCCTGCCGCACTACGGATCCGGATGAACTGTTCGTTCAAGGAGCAGCGCAGAACAGGGCCAAGGCGGTGTGCACCGGGTGTCCGGTGCGCACGGAGTGCCTGGCCGACGCGCTGGACAACCGCGTCGAGTTCGGCGTGTGGGGAGGCATGACGGAGCGTGAGCGCCGCGCACTGCTGCGCCGGCGGCCCACGGTGACGTCCTGGCGCCGGCTGCTGGAGACCGCGCGCACCGAGTACGAGCGGGGGACGGGTGTCATGCCCCTCGACGACGACGAGGTGTACGCGAGCTTCGCGGCGGTGGGCTGAGGGCTCCCGGGGAGCGCGTCCCTGCTCCGCTCGGTGAGCACGGGGCTCAGTGTGAACGGGGCCCGGGGTGCGTCGGCGCGACGCGGAACATGCCGGTGTCCCGGCAGGACGTGCCGGTGTCAGGGCGTGCCGACGCGTGTCAGGCGCTCGCCTCGGTCTCGGGCAGCTCCGGCCGGTTGGCCGCGAGCCGGTCGCCGATGTCCCGCAGTCCCGTCAGGTCGTGCACGTCGCCGGGCAGCGCGGCCACTTCCGTCACCGCCACCTCGGGGTGGAGCGCGGTGAAGCGGTCCCGCGTGCGCTGCTCGCGGGAGAGCAGCCGCATCCGCTCGGCGTGCAGCCTCAGCAGGCTCGCGGTGAGCTGGTCCACGGACCGCTCCGCGTCCACCTCGTCCGCCCCGCCGGCACCGGTGTCGTCCACGGTGGCGGGGGAGCCTCCGTCGGGAACGTCGTCCTGTGCCGGTGTGCCGGGTGCTTCCGAAGGGGCGGTCTCCGCGGCGGAGCCGTCCGAACTTCCGTATGTGTCGGGGGAGTTACGAAGTCCAGCTTTCCCGTCCTCCTGATCCACAATGCGGGAGTCCTCAAGATTTTCCGCGGCGGCGAGGGCCCGCTCGGCCGACAGCCGGTCGGCGCCGCTGCCGTGGACCCGGTTGAGGACCAGGCCGGCCAGCGGCATGTCCTCGGCGGCCAGCCGTTCCACGAAGTACGCGGCCTCGCGCAGTGCGTCCCGTTCCGGGGCCGCGACCACCAGGAACGCGGTCCCGGGGGCCTGGAGCAGTTTGAAGGTGGCGTCCGCGCGCGTGCGGAACCCGCCGAACATGGAGTCCATCGCCGCCACGAACGTCTGCATGTCGCCCAGCAGCTGACCTCCGAGCACCTTGCCCAGGACGCCGGTCATCATGGACATCCCGACGTTCAGGAACTTCATCCCGGCCCGGCCGCCGACCTTCGCCGGTGCCAGCAGCACGCGGATGAGCCTGCCGTCGAGGAAGGAGCCGAGCCGTTTCGGCGCGTCCAGGAAGTCCAGCGCGGACCGGGACGGCGGGGTGTCGACGACGATGAGGTCCCACTCGTCGCGGGCCCGCAGCTGCCCCAGCTTCTCCATCGCCATGTACTCCTGCGTGCCCGCGAAGCCCGCCGAGAGCGACTGGTAGAAGGGGTTGCCCAGAATCGCGGAGGCCCGCTCGGGATCCGCGTGCGCCTCGACGATCTCGTCGAAGGTGCGCTTCATGTCGAGCATCATCGCGTGCAGTTCGCCGCCCGCGGAGTCGTCTATGCCCTTCACCCGGCGGGGGATGTTGTCGAGCGAGTCGATGCCCATGGACTGGGCGAGACGGCGGGCCGGGTCGATGGTCAGGACGACCACCTTGCGCCCCCGCTCGGCCGCACGCAGACCCAGCGCCGCGGCGGTGGTCGTCTTGCCGACCCCGCCCGAACCGCAGCACACCACGATCCGGGTATCGGGGTCCTCGATCAGCGGGTCGACGTCGAGCACGGGGGCGGGGGAGAGGCGGTGGCGGGCCGGGCCGCCCGAAGGGGCC
>NZ_LIRG01000290.1 GCF_001419695.1 Streptomyces prasinopilosus | reverse complement strand
CGCACGACCCGCACCGTCCGGAGCGGCCCCGGACGGGCGGGTCGTGCGCACCGTTCGGGAAAGCACTCCCGGTTCCCGGGCGGAGGCCGTCCCGGAGTGCGGGACGCGGGGCGCCCGCCGGGTGCGGCCGGGCAGCGGGGGAGGCACCCTGGAACCAGGACTTCCGGAGGTGACCGCCATGACGCACACCATGCACACCACCGTGGGGTGGCACGTCGAGCTGGAGTTCGCGGAGGACGACCAGCACACGAAGGCAGCCGCGATGGTCCGGTTGCCCGACGGGACCGAGGTGCGCGGGCACGGGCGCGCGACCCGGCACCACACCGACGCGAATCAGCCACGGGTCGGGGAGGAGGTGGCCGGCGCACGGGCCCTGAACGAGCTCGCGATGCAGTTGCTCACCAAGGCGCACGACGAGATCGACGAGGCGTCGGGCCGCACCTCGCACCCGATCCACGCCTGACCGGCAGCCGGGACCCACGCCCGACCACCGGCGGCCGGACGCCCGATCCCTTCCCCCGGGCGCCCGGCCGGCCCACGCGTTCCCGCTCACCCCCCCCACGCGCCCGGTCGGCCTCCGCCCGCCCGGTCGGCCGCCGTCGGCGGACCGGTCAGCCGCCGACGGCGGACCGCACCGCCCGCACCAGCGCCTGGGCCCTCGGGTCGGCCGTCACGGTCCTGCGGAAACCGTTGGTGACGTAGCCGAAGGCGACGCCCGCCTCCGGGTCGGCGAAGCCGAGGGAGCCGCCGCGGCCGGGATGGCCGAAGGAGCCCGGGCCCAGGAAGGGCGACGCGCCGCCGTGCAGCATGTAGCCGAGGCCGAAGCGGGTGCCGACGACCAGGACGCGGTCCGGGCCCGCCGACTCCTCGGCGCGGGCGCGCGCGACGGTGGCCGGGTCGAAGAGGCGTACGCCGTCGACCCGCCCGATGAGCGCGGCGTAGAAGCGGGCCAGTCCGTCCGCCGTCGCGATGCCGTTGGCCGCGGGGTTCGGCACCGCCCGGAACTCCGGGTCGTTGTGGTCCGGGAACGGGTCGATCGCGGCGAAGGCCCGGCGGGTGACGGAGGCGGGATCGGCGTAGGCCTCGGTGACCGAGCGCTTGGGGCGGGCGCGCGGCACGCCGGACGGCTGGGGTCCCTCGACCGGGCCGACCCTGCCCACCCGGCCGGCCTCCGCGTCCGGCAGGCCCAGCCAGAAGCCCGGGCCCAGGGGAGCGGCGATCCGCTCCGCGATCCACGCCCCGGCACCCCGGCCCGTCACCCGCCGCACCAGCCCGTCCAGCAGCCAGCCGTAGGTGAGGGCGTGGTAGCCGTGGTCCGTGCCCGGCTCCCACACGGGAGCCTGGGCGGCGACGGCCTCGGCGCCCCGCAGCGGGTCGAGCGCCTCGCGCGGGGTGAGCGGACGGTCGAGGAGGGGGAGCCCGGCCCGGTGGTTCAGGAGGTGCCGGACGAGCACCCCCTCCTTGCCCCGGGCCTTGAACTCGGGCCAGTAGTGGCCGACGGGCGCGTCCAGGTCCAGCTCGCCGTCCTGGTGGAGCAGCAGGGGCACGGCGGCGGCGACGCCCTTGGTCGCCGAACGGACCAGCTGGGCCGTGCCCCGCTCCCACGGTTCGGCGCCGTCGACGTCCTTCACCCCGGCCCACAGATCGACGACCCGCCGTCCGTCCCGGTACACGGCGAGGGCCGCGCCCCGCTCCCCGAGCCGCTCGAAGTTCCCCGCGAACGCCTCCCCGACCGGCTCGAAGCCCTCCGCCACCGTGCCGTGCACCTCGACGCCCACGTCCGTCGACCCCTTCCGTTCGCCCGCTCCCGGGCACGCGCCCGCGACACGAGGTGCAACCGAGGCCTTCCGCCCGGGATTCCTCGACCGGTGGGGACGGCGGTGCCGGCCCTACCGGGGCGCGGCCGGCACCGAGCGGGGGTCGAAGCCGTACGGCAGCTCCAGCCGGTTCACGCGCATCAGGGCGTCGTCGGAGAGCAGGTCCGCCGTCCGGCCGTCCGCCGCGATCACTCCGTCGCTCAGGACCAGCGAGCGCGGGCACAGTTCCAGGGCGTACGGCAGGTCGTGCGTGACCATCAGGACGGTCACGTCCAGCGAGCGCAGGACGTCGGCCAGTTCGCGGCGGGAGGCGGGGTCCAGGTGGGAGGACGGCTCGTCCAGGACCAGGATCTCCGGCTCCGTCGCCAGCACCGTCGCCACGGCCGCCCGGCGCCGCTGGCCGAAGGAGAGGTGGTGCGGCGGCCGGTCCCCGAACCCGTCCATGCCGACCAGTTCCAGCGCCCGGCCCACCCGTGCCTCCAGCTCGGCGCCCCGGAGCCCGGACGCCGCGGGACCGAACGCCACGTCCTCCCGCACCGTGGGCATGAAGAGCTGGTCGTCCGGGTCCTGGAAGACGATGCCGACCCGGCGCCGGATCTCGGCCAGGTGCTCCCGGCCCACCGGCAGCCCGGCCACCCGCACCGTGCCGGCACCGCCGGTCAGGATGCCGTTGAGGTGCAGCAGCAGCGTCGTCTTGCCCGCGCCGTTGCGCCCGATCAGCGCGACCCGTTCCGGGCCGCGCAGCTCGAAGACCCCGTCCACCCGTGCGCCGTGGGCGAGTTCGAGGTCCGTGAGGGTGAGGACGGTACGTCCCGGCGGTACGGCCGTGTACGGCAGGTCGACGCGGATCTCGTCGTCGTCCCGTACCGCCTCCACCGCTTCGTCGAGCCGTTCCCTCGCCCCGGCGAGCCTCTCCTCGTGCAGGACGCGGTGCTTGCCCGCGGACTCCTGAGCCGCGCGCTTGCGGGCCCCCATGACGATCTTCGGTTCGCGCTTCTGGTCCCACATCTTCTGCCCGTACCGCTTGCGGCGGGCCAGCTTGACCTGGGCGTCGGCGAGTTCGCGCTTCTGCTTGCGCAGATCCGCCTCCGCGGCCCGCACCGTGCGCTCGGCGGCCTCCTGTTCGACCGCGAGCGCCTCCTCGTAGGCCGTGTGGTTCCCGCCGTACCAGGTCACCCCGCCGGAACGCAGATCGGCGATCTGGTCGACCAGTTCCAGCAGTTCGCGGTCGTGGCTGACCACGACCATGACCCCCGGCCAGTTCGCGACGGCTGCGTGGAGCCGCCGTCGGGCGTACAGGTCGAGGTTGTTGGTGGGTTCGTCGAGCAGCAGCACGTCGGGGCGGCGCAGCAGCAGGGCGGCCAGCCGCAGCAGCACCGACTCGCCGCCCGAGACCTCGCCGACGGTGCGGTCCAACCCGATCCCGCCCAGGCCGAGTTCGCCGAGCGTGGCCAGGGCGCGCTCCTCCACGTCCCAGTCGTCGCCGACCGTCTCGAAGTGCGTCTCGGCCACGTCGCCCGCCTCGATGGCGTGCAGCGCGGCCCGCCGGGCGGCGATGCCGAGCGCCTCGTCGACCCGCAGCGCGGTGTCGAGCGTGACGTTCTGCGGCAGGTACCCCACCTCGCCGGCGACGCGGACGGTGCCGCCGGTCGGCCCGAGTTCACCGGCGATCAGCTTCAGCAGGGTCGACTTCCCCGCCCCGTTGACGCCGATGAGGCCGGTCCGGCCGGGGCCGAAGGACACGTCGAGGCCTTCGAGGACGGGGGTCCCGTCGGGCCAGGTGAAGGACAGGGCGGTACAGGTGACAGACGGGGTCATGCGGGCCTCCGCGGTTGCGTGGTGGGGTCGGGGCGAACGCGTAGCGAGACACCGCGGGAGGGCGAGGGCGGCCGGACGGCGGTCGTGGGACGACCGGGAGCCGGGCGGGAGCACGAGGGCACGGGGAGGGCCCCGTTCCGCCAGGACGGCTCGTACGCCGAGGTCGCACGCTGCGTGCACACCACACGGGTGTGACGCGGTGTCTCAGAACCTCAGACGAGCAACGTCCTTCTCCGATCGGCGGCAACAGAAGCGTTGTCCACCGTACGGAGGGCGGGGAACGGGCGTCAACGCGTTTTCCGCGGAGGTCCGCGGACGCACGGAACGGCAGGACGGCAGGACGGCAGGAGTGCCGGGCCGTAGGGTGCCGGGCGGGCCGGCCGGTTCAGCCGGTGAACGGCCCGCCGGGGCCGAAGGCCAGCTCCGCGAAGCGCTCACCCATGCGACGGTGCGTGGCGGCGTCCGGGTGCAGCGCGTCGGGCAGCGGCAGCTCGGCGTGGTCCGTCTCGCCGTACAGCTTCCGGCCGTCCAGGTAGTGCAGGAACGGGTCGTCGGCCGCCCGCTGCTCCACCACGCGGGCCAGCTCCTCCCGTATGACGTTGAGGGTCAGCTTCCCGGCGGCCCGCTCCCCGGGG
>NZ_LIRG01000029.1 GCF_001419695.1 Streptomyces prasinopilosus | reverse complement strand
GGATGACGCCGCCCTCGCCGACGGCGAGGGCGGCGTCATCCACCTCTTCGAACGCGACTGCTCGGTGCAGCGCCGCCACCAGAAGGTGATCGAACTCGCGCCCGCGCCGAACCTCGACCCCGGACTGCGGGACAGGATCTGCGCCGACGCCGTGCGCTTCGCCCGCCAGATCGGCTACCGCAACGCCGGCACCGTGGAGTTCCTCGTCGACCGCGACGGGAACCACGTCTTCATCGAGATGAACCCCCGCATCCAGGTCGAGCACACGGTGACCGAGGAGGTCACCGACGTCGACCTCGTGCAGGCGCAGCTGCGCATCGCCGCCGGCGAGACCCTCGCCGACCTCGGGCTCGCCCAGGAGAACATCACCCTGCGCGGCGCCGCGCTGCAGTGCCGCATCACCACCGAGGACCCGGCCAACGGCTTCCGCCCCGACACCGGGCAGATCAGCGCCTACCGCTCGCCCGGCGGTTCCGGCATCCGCCTGGACGGCGGCACCACCCACGCCGGTACGGAGATCAGCGCCCACTTCGACTCCATGCTGGTCAAACTGACCTGCCGGGGACGGGACTTCACCACCGCCGTGGGCCGCGCCCGGCGCGCCGTGGCCGAGTTCCGCATCCGCGGCGTCTCCACCAACATCCCCTTCCTCCAAGCGGTGCTCGACGACCCGGAGTTCCAGGCCGGCCGGGTGACCACGTCGTTCATCGAACAGCGCCCGCACCTGCTCACCGCGCGCCACTCCGCGGACCGCGGCACGAAGCTGCTGACCTACCTCGCCGACGTCACGGTCAACAAGCCGCACGGCGAACGCCCCGAACTGATCGACCCCACGACCAAGCTGCCCCGGCCGGCCGCGGCCGAGCCGGCGCCCGGATCCCGGCAACTGCTCGCGGAACTCGGACCCGAGGGATTCGCGAGCCGGCTGCGCGCCTCGCCCACCGTGGGCGTCACCGACACCACCTTCCGCGACGCCCACCAGTCGCTGCTCGCCACCCGGGTCCGCACCAAGGACCTGCTCGCCGTCGCCCCCGTGGTGGCGCGCACCCTGCCCGGACTGCTCTCCCTGGAGTGCTGGGGCGGCGCCACCTACGACGTCGCCCTGCGCTTCCTCGCCGAGGACCCGTGGGAACGCCTGGCGGCCCTGCGCGAGGCCGTGCCGAACATCTGCCTGCAGATGCTGCTGCGCGGCCGCAACACCGTGGGCTACACGCCCTACCCGACCGAGGTGACCGACGCCTTCGTCCAGGAGGCGGCGGCCACCGGCATCGACGTCTTCCGCATCTTCGACGCGCTCAACGACGTCGACCAGATGCGGCCCGCCATCGACGCCGTGCGGGAGACCGGGACGGCCGTCGCGGAGGTCGCCCTGTGCTACACCTCCGACCTGTCGGATCCGTCCGAGCGGCTCTACACCCTGGACTACTACCTGCGCCTGGCCGAGCGGATCGTGGAGGCGGGCGCGCACGTCCTGGCCGTCAAGGACATGGCGGGCCTGCTGAGGGCGCCCGCGGCGGCGACCCTGGTGTCCGCCCTGCGCCGGGAGTTCGACCTGCCGGTCCACCTGCACACCCACGACACCTCCGGCGGGCAGCTCGCGACCTACCTCGCCGCCATCCAGGCCGGGGCGGACGCCGTCGACGGAGCGGTGGCCTCCATGGCGGGCACCACCTCGCAGCCCAGCCTGTCGGCGATCGTCGCGGCGACCGACCACTCGGAGCGGCCCACCGGCCTCGACCTCCAGGCCGTCGGCGACCTGGAACCGTACTGGGAGAGCGTCCGCAAGGTCTACGCCCCCTTCGAGGCGGGCCTGGCCTCACCCACCGGCCGCGTCTACCACCACGAGATCCCCGGCGGGCAGCTCTCCAACCTGCGCACCCAGGCCATCGCCCTGGGCCTGGGCGACCGCTTCGAGGACATCGAGGCGATGTACGCCGCCGCCGACCGGATCCTCGGCCGCCTCGTCAAGGTGACCCCCTCGTCGAAGGTGGTCGGCGACCTGGCCCTGCACCTGGTGGGCGCCGGGGTGTCCCCGCGGGACTTCGAGCAGGACCCGGACCGGTTCGACATCCCCGACTCCGTCATCGGCTTCCTGCGCGGCGAACTCGGCACCCCGCCCGGCGGCTGGCCCGAGCCGTTCCGGAGCAAGGCGCTGCGCGGCCGCGCCGAGGCCAAGCCGGTGCGGGAACTGACCGCGGACGACCGCGCCGGGCTGGCGAAGGACCGCCGGGCCACGCTCAACCGGCTGCTGTTCCCCGGTCCCGCCCGCGAGTTCGAGACGCACCGGCAGAGCTTCGGCGACACCAGCGTCCTGGACAGCAAGGACTTCTTCTACGGACTGCGCCCCGGCACGGAGTACACCGTCGACCTCGACCCCGGAGTACGGCTGCTCATCGAGCTCCAGGCCGTCGGCGACGCCGACGAACGGGGCATGCGCACCGTGATGTCCACCCTGAACGGCCAGATGCGGCCGATCCAGGTCCGCGACCGGGCCGCCGCCTCCGACGTCCCGGTCACCGAGAAGGCCGACCGCAACGACCCCGGGCACGTCGCGGCGCCGTTCGCCGGAGTGGTGACCCTCACGGTCGCCGAGGGCGACGAGGTGGCGGCCGGCGCCACGGTGGCCACCATCGAGGCCATGAAGATGGAGGCCGCGATCACCGCCCCGAAGTCCGGCACGGTGGGCCGGCTGGCCATCAACCGCATCCAGCAGGTGGAGGGCGGCGACCTCCTGGTCGAACTCGTCTGAGCCGGCCGCGGCCCGCCGCCCACGCGACCGCCCCCGGGGTCCCCGGCGGACGGCGGGGAGAGGAGCGGCGGGTCCGCGGGGACGCCGGCCGGCCGGTGCCGCGGCACGGCCGCGCACCGCCCCGGCCGTCGCCGGCAGCGCGCGACGGGCGTCCGGGCCCCGCCGGCCGGCACGGCCGCGAGCCGTCACGGACGGGCCGGCGGGGGAGGACCGGGCGTCCCGTCCCGGGCCGGCGACGTGTCCATCGCCGTGAGCTGCAGCCGCAGCGCCAGGCGCACGCGCGGGGAGGACAGGTCCACCGGAGCCACCTCGTCGATCTTGCGCAGCCGGTACCGCAGCGTGTTGGGGTGGACCCGCAGCAGCCGCGCGGCGCTCCGCGGGTCACCGAAGTGGTCCAGCCAGGCCGCGAGCGTGGCGCGGTACGGCGTGCCGTGCTCCTCGTCGTGCGCGCGCAGCACGGCGAGCGGACCGCCGAGCAGGCCCGTGTCGATCCCGACGGCCGCCGTGGCACGCTCCACGACGACGGTGTCCCAGGCGTCCTCCATCAGGAGGATCCCCCTCGTGCCGTGCAGCGGGAGCCGGCCCGCGGCGACCAGCCGGTGGAGCTCCCCGGCCTCCGCCGTGGAACGGGGCAGCCGGTCGGGGGAGGGGACAGGGCACCCCGCGACGGCGTACAGGCCCGCGTCGCGCGCGTGGACCTCGCCGAGCACGTGGCGGAGCCAGTCGAGGGTGCCCGCGCCGGCGTCGGCCCTACCGCCGGCCGTGACCGGCCGCCCACCGCGGGGCCGCTCGGTGACCAGGCCGAACAGCAGCCCGTCGAGGTCGGTCAGCAGGGGCTCGTGCCAGCCGAAGCGGCGCGCGACGGATTCCCACAGATCCAGCTGCCTGCGCACGTCGTCGGTCCCGTAGGGCGACCCGAAGGCCACCACCCGCCAGGGACCCGCCGGCAGCGCGGGCACCGCGTCCGGCCCGGGAAGGGAGCCCGGACCGGGTGCGGCCCCCTCGCGCAGGACCGCCCGCAGCCGGCCGGTCGACACCCGCCGCGCGATGCCCGCCTCGGCGCGCAGCCGCAGCAGGTGCAGGGCGAGGACCGAGGCCACGTCGCGGAGTTCCCGGATGCGTTCCTCCGGGACCGGGGGGCTGACCACCGCCCAGATCGAGCCGAGCCACTCGCCGCCGGCCCGCACCGGGACGATCAGCCGGGGCAGCGTGCCGTCGGGGCCCGCCGGGGTCCAGACGGGGTCGCTGGAGCGGGCGAGCCTGCGGAAGACGCCACTGGCCCGGAAGTGGGTGAGGGTCTCCGGCGGGACACGGCGCCCCACGATGGTGGAGACCCTCGCCGGATCGGTCGTGTCCTGCCGCGCGGAGTACGCGAGCACCCGGGACTGCGCGTCCTCCACCGTCACGGGCGCGTCGATGATCTCGGCCGCCGCGTCGGCCAGCGCGAACAGGTCGACGTGCGGCCCGGGCGTACCGAGGCGACCGGTGTCGGGCGCGGCGGCCCGGTCGATGACCCCTCGCAGCAGCCACACGACGTGCGCCCACGAGGTGTGCGGCTGCAGTTCGACCAGGGCGGGGCCCGCCAGTTCGCGGGCGGCACGGACCACCCGGGGGTCGCCGGCGAAGGGGCTCCTGAGGACCACGCCCCCGGCCGCCGCCCGCGCCGCCCGCTCCAGCAGGGCGAGAGCCTGCGCCCGGTCGGTCACGCCCACCCCCAGGACGAGTTCCCCCGGCTGTCCGCCGGCGTCGCCGGGCTCGGCCAGGGCGACGTCGTGCACCTCGGCGTTCCCGGCCGCCACGACCGTGCGCAGGAACCCGGCACCCAGGGAGTCCACGAGATCGGTGACGGTGATCATCACGGGCACCCCGAAGGGGGAGGGGCACAGCTCATGCGCGGGGTCATGCCCCCATTGTGGCTCCGGTGCGCAGTGCTCGGCGCACCAGGGATCCGGTCGGCATTGGCCGCACGGCACAAAGACAACCGGACGGGCCGGGCCCACCATCGGAGACATCACCGCCTTGGAGAAGAGGTTCCGCATGTCCCGGCCGTCCTCGCCCGCCCCCTCCGGCCCCCGCTCCGTCGCCGTCGTCGGCGCCGGCATGGTCGGACTGTCCACCGCCTGGTTCCTGCAGGAGCGGGGAGCCGACGTCACCGTGTACGACCGCGCCGGGGTGGCCGCCGGGTCGTCCTGGGGCAACGCCGGGTGGCTCACCCCCGGACTGGCGACACCGCTGCCCGAGCCCGCGGTCCTCAGTTACGGAGTGCGGGCCGTCCTCAGCCCGTCCTCCCCGGTCTACGTCCCGCCCAGCGCGAACCCCGCCCTGCTCAGGTTCCTCGCCGGATTCGCCCGGAACAGCACCGCGGCACGGTGGCTGCGCGCGATGCGCGCGCTCGTCCCCATCAACGGCCTGTCGCTGTCCTCCTTCGACCTGCTGGCCGAGGGGGGCGTCGAGGCGCGCACCCTCGACGCCAAGTCCTTCCTCGCGGCCTACCGCACGGCCGGTGAGCGCCGGGTCCTGCTGGAGGAACTCGAACAGATCCACGCGGCGGGCCAGAGCATGGAGTTCGACGTCCTCGACGGGGACGAGGCCCGGGAGGTCGAGCCGTCCCTCTCGGACGGGATCGGCGCGGCGATCCGGCTGCACGGCCAGCGCTACATCGACCCGGGCCACTTCGTGCACTCCCTGGCCGACGCGGTCCGTGCCCGGGGCGGGGAGATCCTGGAGAGCACGGAGGTCACCGACGTGCGGGACGCGGCCACCGGCACCACCGTCCTGACCGGTGACGGCCGGAGCCGGCGCTTCGACGCGGTGGTCCTGGCCACCGGGGCCTGGCTCGGCCGGCACGCCAGGAAGTTCGGCGTCCGCTCCCTCGTCCAGGCCGGCCGGGGGTACAGCTTCAGCGTCCCGGTCGAGCACGTGCCGTCCGGACCGGTCTACTTCCCGGGGCAGCGCGTCGCCTGCACACCGCTCGGCGACCGGCTGCGCGTCGCCGGAATGATGGAGTTCCGCAAGCCGGAGGCGCCCCTGGACGCCCGCCGGATCAACGCCATCGCCGAGGCGGCCCGTCCGCTGCTGCGCGGGGCCGACCTGGACGCCCGGACGGACGAATGGGTCGGCTCGCGCCCGTGCACGACCGACGGGCTCCCCCTGATCGGCCGCACCCGCTCGCCCCGGGTCTTCGCCGCGGGCGGACACGGCATGTGGGGCATCACCCTCGGCCCGGCCACCGGACTGCTGCTCGCCGAGACGATCCTCACCGGCGAACGCCCCGCGCAGCTCGCACCGTTCGACCCGCTGCGCTGACCGGCCGCGGTCCGGCGCGGCCCCGGCGCCGCCCCTACTGGGGCGGTGTCGGGGTGTCGTGGGTCCGGTACATGGCCTGCACGTCGAGTTCCAGCTGCACGGTGGGCCCGACCACGGCGATGCCGCGGGCGAGCATCGAACGCCAGTCGAGGGTGAAGTCCTCGCGGTGGAGCCGGGCCTTCGCGAGGGCGGCGCAGCGCAGTTCCTGCTCGTAGCCGCCGTTCACGGTGCCGAGGTACTCGGTGTCGAGGCCCACGGAGCGGCTGGTGCCGTGCATGGTGAGGGTGCCGTGCACGGTCCACCTGGAGCCGCCGCGATAGGCGAACCGCGTACTGGCGAAGTCGATGTACGGGTAGCGCTCGACGTCGAGGAAGTCCGCGGACCGCAGGTGGTTGTCGCGCGTCCGGTTGCCCGTGGCGATGCTGGAGGCGTCGATGCGCACCGAGACCCGGGAGTCCTCCATGTCCGGCGCGACCCGGATGCCACCCTCGAACCGCGTGAACCGGCCGTGCACATGGGCCATCCCCACGTGCTTGGCGATGAACCGGATCGCGGTGTGCGGCGGGTCGAACAGCCAGGTGCCGGACGGCGGGAGCTCCGGCTGGCGCGCCGGCTCGAGCACGACGCGCCGCGGCGGCAGCACCACGCCGGCGGTGATCGCGACGGTCTCACGGACCGGTGACAGGCCCTCCGACGCGGTCATCACGCTGTAGGCGCCCGGGGGCAGGACCGCCATGAAGCAGCCGTACGGGTCGGTGGTGCCGCGAGCCGCGACCCGGTGGCTGTTCAGCCCGGTCACCGTGACCTCGACCCCGCCCAGCGGCCGCGCCAGTCCGTCGACCACCTCGCAGCCGAACATCCCCGCACCGTCCGGCAGGGGGACCGGGAGGGCCGGCGCGGCGCCGTGGGCGCCCCTGCGTCGCAGCAGTCCGAGGACCATGGTGTTCACCTTTCTTCAGCACGTGTCGCTGCCCGCGACCCGTACGGCACATCGCGTTCGCAGCTGCCAAGAGCCCCGGAGAACGGGACGTCGGCGTGGGGGGAGGTCTGTGATGATCCTAAAGCCGACGACGGGGGAGATCCGCTGGTCCCCATGCGTGTGTGAACACCTCACCAGGACGGGTGGCCCCTCGAGGTAGAGGGATATGGGAGGGAATGAACCTGTTTGAGGGGCGGTGATTTGCGTTGACGCTTTGGCGAACGGTGTGGGACGTATCGCAAATTTCACGCGTCACCCGCGCCATCGCCGCACCTCGTGCACGAGGTG
>NZ_LIRG01000289.1 GCF_001419695.1 Streptomyces prasinopilosus | reverse complement strand
CGCCGGCAGTCGGCGTCCTTCGTGCTGGACTTGAGCAGTCCGTCCCGCCGGGTCGCCGCGCCCCGCGTCGGCACCCAGGGCTGCCCCAGGTCCGTCTCCGTGATCAGCGCGGCCCGCAGCTGCTCCTCGCTCAACCCGGGCTCGGACGCCGCCGAGCCGTCCTCGTCGGCGGCGTCCGAGCCCGGGTTGAGCGAGGAGCAGCTGCGGGCCGCGCTGATCACGGAGACGGACCTGGGGCAGCCCTGGGTGCCGACGCGGGGCGCGGCGACCTGGCGGGACGGACTGCTCAAGTCGAGCACGAAGGACGCCGACTGCCGGCGGCTGCTCGACGTCCTCTACACCGAGGACCTGTTCGGCACGCCGGCCGGACCGCGGGCCGTGGTCGCCCTGGACGACGCCTACAGCGGATCCCAGCTGCGGTACCAGGTGGCCGCGTACCGGCCCGCCGACGTGGACCGCACGCTGAAGTGGCTGGGCGGTCTGCCGGAGAAGTGCGGGGAGTTCACCGCCACGGCCAGGAAGGACGGGGTCCAGAAGGTCGAGGTCGACGCGCTGAGGCTGCCGGAGACCGGGGACGCCCGGCAGGCGCTGCGGGTCACCATGACCGGTGAGACGCCCGACCGCCAGCTGACGCGCCTCACCCTGGACGTGGCGGTGGTCCGGGTCGGCGAGGACACCATCACCCTCACCAACGGTGGATTCGGCGACGTCTCGTCCGAACTCGCGCAGGTGATCGCGGAGTTCGGGGTGAACCGGCTGACGGAGATCCAGAAGCAGGGCCGGGTACGGGTCTGACCGCCCCGGGGCGGACCGCCACGGGCCGGGCCGTCGCGGACCGGGCCGCTCCATGGCGGACCGCCACGGACCGGGCCGTCGCGGCTCCGGTCGCGGCGGTCCCGGCCGTCACCCCAGGCGGTCCACGGCCTGCTTGGCCTCGAGCAGGCCGGCCCCGGTGGCCTCGCGGTAGGCCTTGACCGCCTGGGCGGTCCGGCCCTCCCGCACGAGCGCGACGATCACGTCCCTGTCCGGGATCTCCTCGTGCAGGTCCAGGTGCTCCATCACCAGGTCGAGCTTGCGTTCGACGCGCGCGGCGGTGCGCTCGGCCTGGGAGACGTTTCTCTGGATGGCCCAGATACCGAGAACCACGAGGCAGGCGAGGAAGAGTGTGTCCATGGACGGCAAGCGTAGGCACCGGGGAACGGCCGTTCGACCCCTCTGCCCGGATCGTGACGCTCGCACGGACAACCGCCCTTGTGCCCCTTGCCGTTCGAGTCCGGGAGCCCTTAGGTTCAACCGCGGATCCACCGTGTCCCCCTCATCGCCGCTGCGAGGTCGCCGTGCTGGAACGCGTTCGCACCACCAGGCGTTACGCCCGAGGTCTCGTCGCGGCCGTGGTGGCGGTCACCGCCCTGGTCCTGGCGGCCAACGCGGGCCCGGCCAGGGCCACCCACCCCGAGGCGCCGGACCACCGCACCACGACCCCGGTGGAAGCCGCCGTCCGCTAGGGCCTGTCGTCTGGATCAGGTCGCAGACGCGGGGTCCGGCACGCACATCTGCCGCGCGGTCGCCGCGCGGTCGCTTCGCGAGCGTTCCCGCTGGTCGGGCCCTAATGCGGGAGGGCCTTGCGCAGGGCTTCGTCCAGGTGTCCGGCCAGGTCCTCGTCCGACGGCGCGTCGTCGCCGTGCAGCGGGCCGAGCCGGGCGATGAGCGTCTGGGTGAACGCGCCGTACAGCGGGGTCCTCGGCCGGTGGACCGCTCTCCGCAGGGCGGGCAGGAGGACGTCGCGGGCGTAGGCGGGGCGGCCGTCCCCGTCCCGCGGGACCGGATCGGCGCCCTCGCCCGTGGGGGACGCCGAGGGCCCGGGGCCCACCGTGGCGCACCGCTCGTCGTCCTCGCCGTCCGAGCCGTCCGCGCCGTCCTCGTAGGCCGAGGTGCGGGTCGCGGCGAAGCCCGCCCTCAGCAGGCAGCGTTCGCTCTCCTTCCCGGTGAGGAACCGGATCAGCTCGGTCGCCTTGCGCTTGCGCGGCGACGCCCCGGTGACCGCGAGGTTCTGCCCGCCGAGCACCGCCCGGCCGGGCAGCGGGGCGACCCCGAGCTGTTTTTCGGAGAAGGTCCGGTACAGGGTGCGGTACTCCGACGGCCAGTGCCGCAGGAACGCGGTGCGGCCCTCGACGAAGTCGCTCAGCGACGCGCCCTCGTCGGAGGAGTGGGCGTCCTGGAGGGTGTAGGCGGTCTCCGTGCGGCGGCGCAGCTCCGCGATCCCGTCGGTCAGCCCGTCGACGTCGCCGGTGTAGCGGCCGTCCCCGTCGACCAGTTCGAGGTCCGGCACGGCGGACGCGAACGCCTCCACCGCGTTGACCGTGCGGCCCTCGTAGGCGGCGAGCTGGGTGGTCCAGCCCTTCTCGTAGGGGGTGTCCGGGGGGAGCTGGGCGTTCAGGTCGTCGACCAGGCCCCGCAGTCCGTTCCAGGTGAGTTCGGGGCCGGCGGCGAGGTCGGGCCGCTCGACCCCGGCCCGCTCCAGGTAGTCGCGCCGGTAGTACAGCAGGCCGACGTCGCTGTTGAACGGCGCCGCGTACACCTTCCCGTCCCAGCGGGCCGTGGCGGCCACGGACGGGATGACGTCGTCGTCGAGCAGGTCCCGGGGCAGCGGTTCGATCAGGCCGGCGGTGGCGAACTCGGGCACCCAGGTCACGTCCAGGTTGACCACGTCGTAGGCGGCGCTGCGGGACTGCAGGGCGCCGAGCAGCTGGCTGCGCTGTTCGTCGGCGCTGCCGGGGAGCTCGACCAGGCGGGCCCGGAAGCCGGAGTTCTTCCGCTGCTCGCGGAGGTTCCAGGCGTCGATGAGCTGCCGGCGTATGCCGTTCTTGCCGGTGACGTCCCGGCCGCTGGCGATCACGATGTGGCCGGTCGCGTCGCCCGCGGCGGCGGATCCGGTGGGCGCGCCGGGGCCGCCGTCGCCGTCCGTGCCGCGGGTGCCGCCGCCGGTGCAGGCGGTGAGGACGACGACCAGCAGCAGGGCGAGCGCCGGGGCGAGCCGCGGTGCCGCCGGTCCGGCGGGCCGGTGGGTCCGGGCCGTCATTCCTCCCCCGTTCCGGTGCGGGCGACCTCGTCGCGCAGGGCCGTGCCGGGATCGTCCCCGCTGTCCAGGCAGCGTCCCTGGCCGGCGTCGGCGATCAGGCGGTCCGGCCTGTCCGGGTCGCAGCCGCCGTTCGTCAGGGACACCACGGTCACCGGCACCTCGGCCCGCCGCGCCCCGGAGAGGATGTCGTCCAGGCGGTCCCGGGGGAGCTGGCCGCTGTCCTCGCTGTCGGTGATGTACACGATCAGCCGGCGGCGGTTGTCGTCCCCGGTCCGTTCCATCGCCTCGAACGCGGCGTCCAGGGCGTCGTGCGGATCGGCCTCGGCGTCCCGTACCCGGGCCCGGTCGTCGAGGGTGCGCTCGGCGTCGGCCCGCCGGTGCGGGCCGGGCTCCAGCAGCGGCTCGTACGACCGTCCGCCGGTGTCCGCCACCGCCCACACGCCGTACTCGTCCTGTCCGCCGAGGCCGCCCAGCGACTGTTTCAGCAGTCCGGGGGCCCCGCTCGGCCCCTCCCACAGCTCCCTCATCGAGAGGGAGCTGTCCAGCAGGTAGAGCACCCGTCCCGGGCCGCCCGCCGCCCGGTACTCCCTGAGGGCCGCCTCCATCGCGTCCCGCCGGGCGAACCGGTCGAGCGCGGGGGAGGTGAGCAGCACGCCGTCGGCCTTCGTGTCCGGGTCCATCAGATCCCACTTGTACGGGGTGCGGAAACCGTCCCCGGCGAACACCGCCCGCCCCTCCTCCCCGGTCAGCCAGTCCTGGAAGGCGGCGACCGACGCGGAGCGGGCCTCCTCGTCCCGGTCCGCTCCCTGCCAGCGGACCCGGACGAACACCGGTGCCACGCCGGGGACGTCGTCGGGGTACTGGGCCGTGCGCCGGGTGCGCGTGGTGCTGTCGCAGCCGACGCCGCTGCGCATCAGGAACTCGGGGACCAGGGCGGCCGTGTGGTCGTCCACGTCGTCGCTGTCGGGCAGCGTGCACAGC
>NZ_LIRG01000288.1 GCF_001419695.1 Streptomyces prasinopilosus | reverse complement strand
GGGAGAGTAGGACGCCGCCGAACAATTCATGATAAAGGGGAGAGCCCCGTGCCATACGGCACGGGGCTCTCCGCGTTTCGGATGCGGTGGGGGCCCTCGGGCCCCCCTTTTTTTGTTTTCCCGTCCTCCGTCCTCCGTGCTCGGAGGGTTTCTGTTCTCAGAGACGTCCCGCTGCCTTCAAGGCGAGGTAGGCGTCTGCCAAGGCCGGCGCCAGGTGGTCCGGGGTCGCTTCGACGACCGTGACGCCGTGGCGGCGGAGTTGGTCCGCGGTGCGGTCGCGTTCGGTCTGGGCCTGGGCCGCTGCCGCTGCCTCGTACACCGCGTCGGTGTTTCCGCGGGCCCTGGACATCCGGGCCAGATGAGGGTCGGCGACCGAGGCGAGCAGGACCGTGTGGCGCTGGGTGAGCTGGGCCAGCACGGGGAGCAGGCCCTCCTCGACGGGGGCCGCGTCGAGCGTCGTGAACAGGACGATCAGCGAGCGGCGAGGAGCTGTGCGCAGGGCCGTGGACACGAGGCTCCGGGCATCGGTCTCGACGAGCTCCGGTTCGAGGGTGGCCATGGTGCTGACGAGGGAGGAAAGGACATCCCCTGCCGAACGACCCTGCACGAGGGCGCGGAGGCGGCGGTCGTGGGCGAGGAGGTCGACGCGGTCGCCGGCCCGGGAGGCGAGGGCCGCGAGGAGCAGCGCCGCGTCCATGGAGGCGTCCAGGCGGGGAACGTCGCCGACCCGGCCCGCGGAGGTGCGGCCGGTGTCGAGGACCAGCAGGATGTGCCGGTCGCGTTCGGGGCGCCACGTGCGTACGGCCACGGCGGACTGGCGGGCCGTGGCACGCCAGTCGATGGAGCGGGTGTCGTCGCCGGGGACGTACGCGCGCAGGCTGTCGAACTCCGTGCCCTCGCCGCGGGTGAGGACACTGGTGCGGCCGTCCAGCTCGCGCAGGCGGGCCAGTTTGGACGGCAGGTGCTTGCGGCTGGTGAACGGCGGCAGCACACGGACCGTCCAGGGAACCGCGTGGGTGCCCTGGCGGGCGAACAGACCGAGTGGACCGTAGGACCGGACGGTGACGCGGTCCGCCCGGCGGTCGCCCCGGCGGGTGGGGCGCAGCCGGGTGGTGACGCGTCGGCGTTCACCCGCGGGGACCGTGAGGCGGTGCCGGGAGGCGGCCACCTCGGTGCCGGGCTGCCAGCTGCTGGGGGGCCAGGCGTCACGGATACGGGCCCGGAGCGGGCGACGGGACGTGTTGGTGACCGTCAGGGTGATGTCGGCGGTGTCGCCCAGGCGTACCGAGGTGTCGCCGGAACGGCTGAGGCCGAGCCGGCGCACGGGGGCGGCCAGGGCGAAGTCGCAGGCGCACGCCACGGCCAGGGGGGCGTTGACGGCGAGGAGTCCCGTCCAGCCCGGTTCCCAGAGACCGACGGGGAGGGAGCCGAGTGCCGCCAGGAGGGCGGCGCGTCCGGTGAGGGCCATCAGCGGGGGACGGGGACGTGGGTGAGGATCGCGTTGATGACCGAGTCGGTCGTGACGCCCTCCATCTCGGCCTCCGGCCGGAGCTGTACGCGATGGCGGAGGGTGGGCAGGGCGAGGGCCTTCACGTCGTCGGGGGTGACGTAGTCGCGTCCCGTCAGCCAGGCCCAGGCGCGGGCGGTCGACAGGAGGGCGGTGGCCCCCCGGGGGGAGACGCCGAGCGAGAGGGACGGCGACTCGCGTGTGGCGCGGCAGATGTCGACGACGTAGGCGGTGATCTCGGGGGAGACCGTCGTCTTCGCGACCGCGGCGCGGGCCGTTTCCAGGTCGGCGGCGGTCGCCACGGGACGTACGCCGGCGGCGTGCAGGTCCTGGGGGTTGAAGCCCTCGGTGTGACGGGTGAGGACGTCGATCTCGTCCTGGCGGGAGGGCAGCGGGATCGTGAGTTTGAGGAGAAAGCGATCGAGCTGGGCCTCGGGGAGGGGGTAGGTGCCCTCGTACTCCACGGGGTTCTGGGT
>NZ_LIRG01000287.1 GCF_001419695.1 Streptomyces prasinopilosus | reverse complement strand
GACGCGCTGCCCGTCGGCCCTCCCGATCACGGCGCCAGGACCGCACTGCGGAGGAGCTGCCTGGCCCGAGCGGGCACCCGGGCCGACGGTGCGGCCCTCGCGTCCGCCGGCGAGGGGTTCGCTCCCGCCGGCATCGCCCATGTGGCACGCGCTGTCTCCCAGGCCCGGTTCGAGCGCACCTTCGACACCGGAACCCGACTCCGTCCCCCACGGACGACCACCTGGCCACGGTCCGCGACACCCGGCTCACGGCCAGCAGCGCCACGGCCCGGGAGTTCGCCGGGCGGACCGGGGAGTTCACCCGTATCCGGCGTCCCGGCTTCCGGTCTGCGACGGAGGGGTCAGTCCGGCGGGGACGGCGTGTCGCTGCCGGTGTCGATGAGGATCTGACCGGCCCCGGTGACGTTGTCGGCCCGGACGGCTCTGGCCATCGCGGCGCGCGCCGCGTCAGGCATCGTGTCCGGCGGGACTACCAGCAGGGAGAAGTGGTCCCGGTCGCCCCGGGTGATGAGGACGGTGTCGTCACCGACCGGGAAGGAGTCGATGTGCACGACTCGGCCGTCGATCACCAGTCGTGTCGGCAGTCCGTCCCAGGCACTGGTGTCCAGACCGACGCGGGTGACGGGTCCGAGATGCTCGGTCAGCGCGGTGATCAGCGAGGGCAGCTCGGCACCGATGTCCCGGGACCCCGGCCACCAGGCGCCGTCCAGGATCCCCTCGCGCGCGTGCGTCGTCTCCAGTCTCAGCAGGGACGTCCCGGGGCTCACCGGCCGGTGGACGGCGTCCGGCAACAACCTGGGAGCTTCGGGGGTGCCGGAGCCGGTCATGGTGTCCGCCCGTCCTTCGTATGCCGGTCGTACGGCCTGCGGCGCCCGGTCTCTGCGGACGCGGCGCGGTCGTGCTCTTCCTCTTCCGTCTCCATCCGCCGGAGCCCCTGGTGCGTCAGCGTGACCATCGAGGGCGTATCACCCCTCCCCCAGTCGACGACGACCCAGCCTTCGCCCGCCAGATACGTACAGGCAGCGGCCAGATCCTGCTCGGGGATGCCGAGGTCGTTGCGAAGCTTCGCCCCGTCGACGCCCAGGAGGCGATCACCCTCGGCGGCTCGGTACAGAACCCGCATGATCTTCTCGCGGTCCACCTTCCGCTCGCGCAGTACTGCCCTGACGTGCCGTCCTCCGCGGCTCCCGGCCGGACCGAGGGCGATGTCGTCCCCGGTCGCTGTCGCGGTGGGGCGTGCCGGGGCGGTCGCGTGTGCCGTCGGTCGGCGGCTCCTCCGGGGCCGGCGGCCGACCCCCGGCAGGGCGTCGCTGTAGGGGAAGGCAGCGATCCGTTCGTCGTGCCGGGCATGGAGGCGGTGGAGCAGAGCGGCTCCGACAGCGATCAGGACGAGCAGCGCGGCCACGGCGATGACAGTCATGGTCCTCTCACCTCCGTCGGCCGTCGGACGAACGCCCTGTCCAGTCGACGGACCGGGGCAGGACCGGCGGCGGACCTGCCCCGCCGCCGGTCTCCCGCGCTCCTTCCCCGCTTCGGGCATCGGTCCTGTCCGCCGCTTCCTCCCGGCCCAGGGCATCGCCGCCGTCACCCGACATCAGCCGTGCGGCGGCCTCCGCACCGGTTTCCGGCGGAATCACCAGCACGTCCCGGCGGCCGCCGGTGGAGAAAAGGGTCATCCGGTGAGGATCCTGCTCCTCGGTGGAGGAGACCACCTCCACGGTGCGCCCGGCGACGGACACCCAGCACGGGATGACGGGCCAGTGGTCCGGGTTCACCGTGACACCGGTGATGCGGCCCCAGAGACCGCCCAGTGCGGCTGTCAGGGCCGGCAGCTCGCGGGTGAGGGCACGGGACCGGGGCCACCACATGCCGTTCAGCCCGCCCGGCGCGGGCGTCAGGCACAGGCGGGCCGAAAGCGGCGGTGCGCTCCTGCTCGATGTCGTACGGTCGATGATCACGGTCATGACGCGGACCTGCCCCCGGGCTCGTGGGGCGGCCCGGCCTTGTCGATCACCGGAAACGGCACCCACGGCGGAGCCGGTGCGCGAAGAATTCCCGGTGTCTCCACTCTACTCCGCCCGCTGGCCCGAAAACCCGGGTGACCAGGTATTTTTCTGTCTCGGGACCTGGCCTCCGGCGCTCGGCGGCGAGCCGGGGCAGATCCGGTCCTTGTGCTCGTCATGCCCCCGAGAGCGGTCGACCAGGGTCGACGGAGACGCGGTCCGGCGTCAGCCACGTCTGCCCCCGGACGGGACGACAGCCCGCACGCAGTCCGCGGGACACCCGTCCGGGACCGTCGCGCCCCTCGCCGGCGATCGGCAGAAGACCGGGTCGGCGACCCACGGGGAAGGTCCCCGCGGGCCTCCGAACCGGCCCGTCACCAGGAGACCGAGAAGGCCCGGCCTTCGGCCGCGCCGCTCGACCCGCGATTCCACCGGTCGCCCGGCCGCCTGCCCGCACCCGGTCCGCGGGGCGCCGGACACGGCGCCCCCGACGGCCCGGGGGCGGTCCTCCTCCCCCCCCTGCCCGCCGTTCGGTCCTGCCGTGGGCCCTTCCGGTGCCCCGTGGGTCTTGGTCACCGCTGCGGCAGGGGGCCGCGAGGCCCTCCGTCCCGCGGGGCCGGGGTCCGGTCGAGGACGGCCGGGGCCCGGGCGGCGAGTTCCGCGAGGGGCCCGCCGCTCAGCCGGCACACCCTCCACTCGTCCAGGAACTCCACACCGAGCGACCTGTAGAAGCCGATCGCCGGCTCGTTCCGGGCCAGGACCCACCACTCGAAGCGCTCGTAGCCCCGCTGCTCGCAGATCGCGGCCAGGGAGGCGAGCAGCGCCCTGCCGTATCCCCCGCCGCGGGCGGACGGGCGGACGTAAAGGTCCTCCAGGTGCATGCCGCGCGTGCCGGTCCACGTCGAGAAGCGGGGGAACCACAGGGCGTAGCCCACGACCCGGCCCGTCCCGTCCTCCTCGGCGATCAGTGCGGAGGCGGCGGGATGCTCTCCGAACAGCGCCTCCCGGAGCTGCTCCCCGGTCGCCCGGGCCTGTTCGACGGCCCGTTCGTAGTCGGCGAGTTCGCGGATCATCGCGCGGATCTCCGCGACGTCCTTCTCAGTGGCGGCCCGGATCATGCCGAAGATCATCGGTCACGGCACCGGATCGCGTCCATACCCCGGGACGGACCCGGGCCCCGGCCCGGTTCGGCGCTTCCCGCCGTGCGGGCGCGCCGGCGTCCCGTTCTCGACCGTGCGCCCCGGCCCGGGGGCGGACCCCGGCACTGCGGAGCCCGCGCCGAACGCCGGCGCCCCGCACCACCGGGTACCTCCTGAGGACCGGCTCGTCGATCCCGTCGAGCAGCTCACCGGCGAGCACGGAGCGGGAACGGGGACGGGCTCAGGAACGGCGCGCGCCGGGCGGCCCCGTCGTTCCCGCGGCCGGGAGCACGGCCGAAGGGGCGGGCACGGTCTTCCCCGTCCCGCGTTCGGCTCCCGCGGGCCACACGATCTCCACGGGGATGCCCCGGGCCCGGGCGTACGCCACCAGGTGCGCGGTGGCGTCGAGGCCGTCGGACGGGGAGCCGTCCCAGGCCGCCAGCAGCAGGCCGCCGGCTGCGATCATCCGCTCGTCCGCGCCGACGCAGGAGTCCCGGTGGTCCGGCTCGTACGGCAGGAGCCGCGCCTGGTCGGCGAGGTTCAGCAGTTCACCGGCGGCCGTCCGGTCGCGCGGGGGCGGCAGGGCGGGGACGCCGTCGTGCGTGGGAACGACCACGATCAGGCGGCGGCCCGCCGCGCCGGCCGCCCGGCCGAACGCCAGCGGCGCTCCCGCGCCGCAGCGCACCGTGACCGGCCCCGGGCCGACGTGCCGTTCCAGTCGCTCCAGCCGCTCCAGTCGCTCCAGTCGCTCCAGTCGCTCCAGGAACGCGGACTCCACCAGGGCGAGCGTGCGCGGGCTCAGGTCGGCGTGTCCGACGGCCGTGATCTCCCTGCCCGCCGCCCCTCGGCCCGGCACCTGGCCGCCCGTCGCCCCGTTGTCGTGTGCCGCTGTGCTCATCTCGCCCCTGACAGTCCTCGCCGACCGGTTCCCCGCGAGGGCCAGTGAAGCGGGGGCGCACGCCGACGGCCAGGGCCGAACGTCCCTGACGGGACGGGAAACCGGCACGGTCGGGCACGGGCGGGGCGCCGGCCGGTCACGGGGCGCAGGGTTCGCGCCACATCGGCCACATGGGGGGACCGTCCGGGAGCTGCAGGGGCTCGCGGACCGGGGCGAAACCGAGGCGTTCGTACAACAGGCGGCTACGCGCGCTGCTCGCCTCCAGGTAGGCGGGCAGCCCCTCGCGGTCGCAGCGGTCGAGGACCGAACCGATGAGCGCGGTGCCGAGCCCTTCACCCTGCCGGTCGGGCACCACGCCGATCATCCACAGGTACTCGTGGGCCCGGCCGGTGGGGTGGACCTCCGCCGTCAACCGGCTGATCATCTCCACCCGCTCGTTCTCCGGGTCGACGGCCCGGCGCACCCGCGCGGGACCCTCGTCGTCCGCCGGGTCCCCGGTGCCGTGGTCGTCCGCCGGCACCGACATCCACAACGCGCACGCCGAACCGTCCTCCGTGAGGTCGATGCGCCCCCCGGCGAGCACGATGTCGGTGAAGGCTCCCATCAGCCTGTGGTGCGTCGAACGGCGGTACTCCGTGCCCGGGAAGACCCAGCCGCTGACCGGATCGTCCTGGAACGCCTCGTCGAGGAGCCGGACCAGCAGCTCCCGGTCCCCCTCGCCGGCCGTCCGGATCGCCACACCCATACGTCCGCTCCTTCTGCTCAACCCTCGTCCTCAGTACGGAGGTTGACCCTATCGGGACGGCGACGGCCGCCGGCAGGACGACCACGTCCGCCCCTCGGGAATCCTCCTGTCCCCCGCACAACAGGGGCCAGGGGCAGGAAGCGGGGGCAGAAGCGGCGAGCCGCGGTGTGGGCGGGACCGCACACCCCGTCGGGGGGTGCGGTCCCGCCGGGCCGGAACCACGGTGGACGTACGGGGGTCGGGGTTCCGCACATCCCCGGTGTCCGGCGTCCCGAACCCCCCGTCTAGGTGGTGCGCCGGGTCACGAACTCCGCGAGGGCCAGCAGTCCGCCCGCCGCCTCCGGGTCCGGCACCGCGCGGGCGAGTTCCTGCATCACCCGGGCCATGCGGTCGGCGGCCTGGGCCTGCGCCCAGTCGCGGCCGCCCGCCCGTTCCACGGTCAGGGCGATGTGCTCCAGGTCCTCCTCCGCGTGCGGGGCCGCGTACAGCACGGCGAGTTCGGACGCCTCCGGGGTGCCGGAGGTGAGCGCGGCGACCACCGGCAGGGACTTCTTGCGGGCGGCCAGGTCCGCGCCGGCGGGCTTGCCGGTACGACGCGGGTCCCCCCATATGCCGATCACGTCGTCGATCAGCTGGAAGGCCAGCCCCGCCTCACGGCCGAACGCGTCCAGTGCCTCCACGTCCGCCGCCCCGGCGTCCGCGTACAGGGCGCCGAGCGCGCAGGCGCAGCCGAGCAGCGCGCCCGTCTTCGCCTCGGCCATGGACAGCGTCTCGTCGAGGGTGACCTCGCCGGGAGCGCGGCCTTCCATGGCCGTGTCCACCTGTTGTCCCGCGCACAGTTCCACGACGCAGTCCGCGAGCCGGGCCACCGCGGCCGGAGCCGACGGGTGGGTGTCCTCCGCGAGCAGCCGCAGGGCGAGGGCGTGGAGGGCGTCCCCTGCGAGGATCGCGTCGGCATCGCCGAAGACGGTCCATGCGGTGGGCCGGTGGCGCCGGGTGGTGTCCCGGTCCATCACGTCGTCGTGCAGCAACGTGAAGTTGTGCACCAGTTCCACCGCGGCGGCGGCCCGGACGGCCGTCGCCCGTGCCGCGGGGCCGCCGAGCGCGGCGGCCGCGGCGAGAACCAGCGCGGGGCGGATCGCCTTGCCGGAACCGCCGGTGGCCGGGGTCCCGTCCGCGTTCTCCCAGCCGAAGTGGTAGCGGGCGATCCCGCGCAGCGGGCCGGGCAGCGAGCCGATGGCGGCCCGGAGCACCGGGTCGACCTCGGCCCGCGCCCGCTCGAGCAGGATCGTCGCCTCGTGGCCCTCGACGGGAGGCTGCTCGTCCTCCGTCCCCGTCGTGGGCCCGGCCATGGACTCCGTCATGAACTCACCTCTGGCCCCGTCTCGGAGGATGACCGGAGGTGGCGTTCCCGCCGGTGCCGCGCGCGTGCCCCCGGAATGTCCCCGCCCGGGCGGGCGGGGACGCGGCGTGCGAGCCGAGAGGTCCCGGAAGGTCACCGCCAGCGACCGATCTCGACGTTCTCCAGGACGCCGAGCGCGTCCGGCACCAGGACCGCGGCCGAGTAGTAGGCCGTGACCAGGTACTTGATGATGGCCTGTTCGTTGATGCCCATGAACCGCACGGAGAGGCTCGGCTCGATCTCGTCGGGGATGCCGGAGGCCCGCAGGCCGATGACGCCCTGGTCCTCCTCGCCGGTGCGCAGCGCGATGACGGAGGTCGTGCGCTCTTCGGTGACCGGGATCTTGTTGCACGGGAAGATGGGCACGCCCCGCCAGGTGGGGATGCGGTTGCCGGCCATGTCGATGGTCTCCGGGACCAGCCCCCGCTTGTTGAGTTCGCGGCCGATGGCGGAGATCGCGCGCGGATGGGCGAGGAGCAGCTTGGTGCCGCGCCGCCTGCTGAGCAGTTCGTCCAGGTCGTCGGGGGTGGGCACGCCGTCGTGCGGCTGGATCCGCTGGTCGTACTCGCAGTTGTGCAGCAGGCCGAAGGTGCGGTTGTTGACGAGTTCGTGCTCCTGGCGCTCCTTCAGCGCCTCGACGGTCAGCCTGATCTGCTGCTCCGTCTGGTTCATGGGCTGGTTGTAGAGGTCGGCCACGCGTGAGTGGATGCGCAGCACGGTCTGGGCGACGCTCAGTTCGTACTCGCGGGGACTGGCCTCGTAGTCGACGAAGGTGTGCGGGATGTCCGGCTCCCCGCGGTGGTCGGACGCGAGGGCGATCTCCTTCTCGCCGTACTTGTTGGTGCGCTGACGGGGGACGGACCGCTGCTGCCGGAGGTGTCCGCTCAGCGTCTCGGACCGCTCGGCGACCTGCGCGACGGCCTCACGGGGCAGCACGAGCACGGTGCAGGCGGTCAGGGTGCGGGTGGTGTATTCCCAGATGGCGTCCTCGTCCAGCAGCGCCTGGTCCCCGAAGTAGGCGCCGTCGGCGAGGATCCCGAGGGACTCGTCGCTGCCGTAGGGGCCGGTGCCGACCTTCTCGATCCTGCCGTGCGCCAGGAGGAACACCTCGTCGGCCGGGCTGCCGAACGAGGTGATCACCTGGCCGGCCTCGATCTCCCGCTGCCGGCAGCGGGAGGCCAGCTCCGAGAGCACCTCCTCGTCCTCGTACGACCGCAGGGCCGGCAGTTCGCCCAGTTCGGCCGGGACGACCTCGACGCGGTCGCCGGTCTTCACGAACGTCACGCGTCCGTCGCCGACGGCGTAC